>JBNMPD010000302.1:0-3016 GCA_051276225.1 Flavobacteriales bacterium | reverse complement strand
ACCCTAGTAGAACCCTATGAAATAGCTGGTTGGCGGGTATTTCACTTTGATTTGTATCGTTTATCTGATCCTGAAGAATTAGAATTTATGGGTATTCGTGATTATTTTGATCCTGATTGTATTTGTTTGATTGAATGGCCAGACAAAGGCGCTAGCCTCTTGGCACCAGCAGATTTACACATTAGTATTGAGTACAAACAAACAGGTCGTGTTTTATCAATGCAGGCCAAGTCTGCAAAAGGCTCGGAATTGCTTAAACAATTAAACTAGAAAAATAATGATGCAAACGTTTCGGTTCAAACAACTTAGTCTACTTATAATCAGTTTTTTGCTGATGATTTTTAGTGCAGCAATTTTTGCTAAAAATACCATCGAAGGACTGCGTATTTGGCCTTCCCCTGATGCCACACGCTTAGTTTTTGATTTAACTGATACGCCTACATACACCTACTTCACATTAAAAAACCCACATCGATTAGTCATCGACATAGAAAACACACCAAAAAATTTCGATTTTAATAATGTTGTTAATGATAGTAAGTTACTCAAAAAGGTGCGTTACAGTACGGCCAAAAATCCTCAATCAGTTCGAATAGTCATTGAATTGAACAAAATACTCGAAAAAAATATTTTCGCCTTACCGCCTACCTCACCTTATGGGAATAGGTTAGTGATTGATTTAAACGACCCAGACTCAGCTGAACCAAAAATTGTGTTGAATTCAAAATACACTACAGATAGAGACATAGTGATTGTTATCGATGCGGGCCACGGTGGAGAAGACCCAGGCTCAATTGGCCCTAGCGGCAGTTATGAAAAGAACATTACTTTGGCTATAGCTAAACGCTTGGAGTCTTTGATTAACAAAGAAAAAGGCATGAAAGCGGTAATGACACGTACCGGTGATTATTATATTTCACCAAATAAGCGGCCTCAACTTGCCAGAAAACACAAAGCAGATATGTTTGTATCAATACATGCAGATGCGTTCACTACACCACAGCCTAGGGGAGCATCTGTGTGGGTGTTATCCATGAAAAGAGCGAACACTGAACTAGGCCGCTTGTTGGAAAGAACCGAACGCCATTCTGAACTATTAGGTGGTGCAGCGGAGATTATCCAAGATACAGCAAATGAACGTTATTTGACTCAAATGTTCCTTGATATGTCCATGGATCATTCTTTGACTACTAGCTACGACGTAAGTCGAGACATGATTAAACACCTAAAGAAAGTCACAACATTACACAAAAAGACTCCCCAGACGGCTAGTTTTGCGGTTTTAATCTCGCCAGATATTCCATCAATTTTGGTCGAGATGGGATTTATCTCTAACCCTCAAGAAGAAAAAAACCTGAATTGGTCTGCATATCGACAAAAGTTGGCGCAATCAGTGTTTAATGGGCTTCAACAACATTTCACAGGCTCTCCACCTGATGGTTCTTTATGGGCTAAATGGAAGCAAGAAAAACGGACCCATAGAGTTCGCAGCGGTGAATCACTATCTTTGCTGGCGCAACGTTACAATGTTCAAATCAGTACCTTAAAAAAAGCCAATAACCTCAATACCGATATGGTTCGTATCGGACAAGTCCTGATGATCCCCAGCACCTAACTTACTTACTTATTCAGCATTTACATCAAGGTCATTACTTTGCCGATTCAAATCCTCCCTGCAAGATTAGCCAACCAAATAGCCGCTGGAGAAGTGGTTGAACGCCCTGCTTCTGTGGTTAAAGAAATAGTAGAAAACAGCCTAGATTCAGGAGCTACATCAATTGAAATTGATATAGAAAAAGGCGGCCATAAACGTATATTAATTCGTGACAACGGAAGTGGCATACCCCATGAAGAACTTGCACTGGCTTTAAGCCGCCATGCCACCAGTAAAATAACCAAATTAGATGATTTAGAAGCCATTTGTAGTTTAGGTTTTCGTGGTGAAGCCTTAGCCAGTATCAGTTC
This sequence comes from Flavobacteriales bacterium, assembly GCA_051276225.1. Lineage (GTDB taxonomy): Bacteria > Pseudomonadota > Gammaproteobacteria > Enterobacterales > Alteromonadaceae > Paraglaciecola. The sequence goes on along the minus strand of JBNMPD010000302.1, from coordinate 1,051 downwards.
AGTTTCTCGCTTGAGTTTAAGTTCTAAACCCAAAGAGCAGAGCCAAGCTTGGCAAGCGCATTGTGAAGGGCGAGATATGCAAGTGCAGCTCAATCCAGTTGCACACCCAGATGGCACCAGTGTTGATGTAGTCGATTTATTTTTTAATACCCCCGCAAGGCGTAAATTTTTACGTACTGAAAAAACTGAATTCACGCATATTGATGAAGTTGTCAGGCGTATAGCTCTGAGTCGGTTTGATGTGAGTTTTAGCCTTAAACATAATGGTAAGTTGCTGCGTAAATATCCAGCAGTGAAAGCTCAAAGCACTGAACAAAAACGCCTCAGCACAATTTGTGGTAAGGAATTCGCTGAGCAAAGCATTGAACTTAATAGTCAATATCAACAATTTGAATTAAAAGGTTGGTTGGCTCAACCAGAACAAGCCAAAAACCAAGGCGACTTTCAGTATTTTTATGTGAATGGCCGTATGATGCGCGATAAGTTAATCAATCATGCGGTTCGTCAAGCTTTTGAAGGACTTATAGGTGCCGATTTGTACCCTGCTTATGTTCTATATTTGACGCTAGAGCCTAACCAAGTCGATGTAAATGTGCACCCATCCAAACATGAGGTGAGATTTCACCAAGCTCGGTTAGTACATGACTTTATATACAGAGCGCTAACAGATTCACTCAATCAATATTTTGAACAAGGTCAGCAACAGTCAACTTCTGAAGTAAACGTATTACCGCAAGCTCAGCCTAATCATGATTATATTCAACCTTTACAAAGGCCTATATCTGATTCCAATGTTGATGAGCGTTTACCCAGCTATTCCGGTGCTGATAACAAGTCATATGGTGCTTCAGGCGCTTTAGTCAATAAAGGGAAGGCTGAGCACTTAGTCAACTCTTCACAAGTTATCAATCAATCATCAAAAAGCTATCAACAATTAATGACCCCTTCACAACCAATTAAATCAACTCAACAATCGACCGCAATTTCAGGGCAGTGGCTACAAGTTACAGATAAAAAAATACTGCTTAACATTGGGCAAAACTTTTATTTA
>JBNMPD010000301.1:0-3031 GCA_051276225.1 Flavobacteriales bacterium | reverse complement strand
ATTTTTTCAATATCAGGGATAGTATCTCGACATGCCATTAAGCCAAAATCGATAGCGTCACAATAACTCACCACAGTAATATTTAATGATTGGCCATCGATTAACACAGATAAAGGATAAGTAGCTTGTAACTTTGCCTGACCAAAATATAAAGGTTGTCTAGGGCCGGGAACGTTAGATATGGTCACGTTTGCAGCCGGTGGTAATAAGTTGGTCATATTCAGCTGATTCATTACTGCAACCAAGCCTTGGGCTATCACAGCAAAACTGGTAGCCGCATCTGCAGAAACTGAACCCAACTCTTCTTTCGCATCTTGGGTTGAGGCACCAATTTTGGCTAATCGCGTCATAGTATCGGGCTCGTCAGTGGCCAAATTAGCGGTGACGTAGGTAATTTGGTTACCTGTACGATTCATCTGCCTCACAGAAACCGGAACTGAAGCAATTAATGACTTTTTGGGTAGTGCATCTTTTTCCTGCATATATTTGCGCAATGCACCAGAACACAGTGCTAGTACCATGTCATTCACTGTGGCATTGGCTTGTTTGCCTATTGTCTTGAGTTCTGACAAAGAGAGTGATTTCACTGCAAATCGACGAGCACCGGTGATAGGCACATTAAAAATAGATTTTGGGGCAGTGAAAGGTACAGGAGAAGTATTTTTACTGATGCCAGTAGCTTTAAGGCCTTGTCCCAAAAACATTTTTGAGAGGTCTTGGACCATACCCGCCCTGTCCTTTACTTGTGCCGCCAAATTAGCCGTCTTTTCACTTAAACTTGTTGAATTCTGCGTGCCATATTTTGAATGTTTTTTCATGCCAGCCCAAGGTGCACGCACTTCATCTTGGCCAGACAGACTGAAACATTCTTCCATCAACTCGATGCCTCCCATGCCATCAATAGCGGCATGATGCATCTTCATATAAAGAGCAAATTTGTTATCTTCTAACCCTTCGATCAAATGAAACTCCCACAAAGGACGCTCTCTATCCAGCAGGCGACTATGTAGACGTGATGCTAACTCCAACAAGTCAGTCATTTTACCGGGTTTAGGTAATGCTGAATGGCGAACGTGGTAGTGAATATCAAAATGTTCATCCGTGACCCAACTCGGCAACTTACTGCTGCTTATGTGGCTTAGCTTTTGATTGAAAGGAGCCCCAGCAGGTTGCACTTCTAATTTGTCCATCAAATCCCGTGGGAAATTGCCCTCGTACCCTTCAGGTATATCGAAGATAGCCAAGCTGGCAACATTGACAGGTGTGGTTTGCTTTTCTAAGGATAGAAAAGCGAGATCGAGCGCGCTTAATTTATTTGACACTAAAACAACCTAAAAAAATCCGTTACACAAATTATACAATGAAATTTCCATACTTTAATTATTTATTTCTTCTCATTCAAATTTGACGATTACTTTTATTATGATTAATAGAGTTTTTATCGCTAAAAGCGAGACTTTTATAAACAAGCTAGCTTGTTTATATCTTTAATTGTTGTGTGTCGACATGGTGTTTGATAAAAAATTAATAACAAAAAATAGGTTGGTACTACCTATGACTTCAACACTATCTTAAAAGATTCACTTTCAAACTCTATTGTATCATCGGACATTATTTTCTTACGGCGTCTAGTTTCAACCTCGCCATTAACTAATACTCGACCATTGTCGATAGCCACTTTAGCCTCACCACCACTTGATACTAGGGCTTCGAGTTTTAATAACTGGTACAAAGCAATTGGCTCCGCATTAATTTCAATATTTTTCATTGGTAAAATTTCCACTTAATTATTTAATCTTATTTGTAATTCATTCAAACAGCACATCTGCAAATTTACTGACTAAGTCTATAAATCTCGGCCTGTTGATATAAAATATCAGTGTATCAGTGATATAAGCTTCACGAACGATAGAAAGACAGGCGCTTATCAAAATATCTATCTGCTTATCAAAAACATCTATCTACTGAATACCTTTTCAATTTAAACACTTTTACAACCGGCGATACATATTATGCATCAAAATCCTGATCCTTATAACAATGAAACAAGTATGTTAAGTTGTATGCGCATTAAGGTTATAATAACACAGCCTTATGCTTCACTGATTTACAAAACGAGCGGTATAGATGAAATTATTGATTAACCTTATTCGTAACCTACTAGGCGGCATCATCGCAGCCATCGATTTTATTACACGTGGTTCAAAGCTAAAACGCACGGCAGAAGCACAGAAACAGGTCGAAGCAGAGCTTCAATCATTGTCTTTGTTTCAATTTTTTGCTTGCCCATTCTGCATTAAAACACGTCGCGCAATGTACAAGATGAATCTGCCTATCGTTAAACGTAATGCATCACAGGGCTCACCTTTTAGGGACGAATTATTACAAGGTGGTGGTAAAGTTCAAACCCCTTGTTTACGTGTCGAAAGTGATAGCGGCGTAGAGTGGTTGTATGAGTCTTCTGCAATCATCAGCTATCTTGAAAGGCGTTTTGTTTAAACACTTAAATTTATAGGGTCTGCAGACGTTGTTTAATGTCTGCTTCTTTGTTTAACCCTAACGAGTGGTTGCTCGTCACTTTATGCATTGGATACGTTCGCCGTCATTAAACTGCATAAATGGTTTATAGCTGGCTGGAATACGTCCATAAATTCATCCACTTTTCCTGTTTTAAGATTCAAATTTTGGATATGTAAGATATGAGTTTTACGATCTATCTTGGTATCCATATGCTCTACAAATTCCGTTCCCAATAAACGTGGCAGACTGAAATATCCGTACTGTCTTTTTGTTGGCACTAGACATGGTGGTGTCTATGCCTGTAGGTAACATACGCTCAGTTAAATCATATACTTTTTGAAACCCGCGTCGCTCAACTACCATCAACTCTCCTTCTATAAAGAGTTGTTCTAGAGCCACTTTTTCTGGCTTCCAATCCCACCAAACTGCACCCTTTTTTGCACGCTTTTGTAGAAAATCTGTTGCTCGTAATGGGCCTTCTTGTTGAATTCGTTGTAACACTCGTTTTCAA
>JBNMPD010000300.1:0-3131 GCA_051276225.1 Flavobacteriales bacterium | reverse complement strand
CAGCAACTCAAATGATTTGATTGGTGAGAAGCAAATCATAGCAACCTTAAAATGGTATGTTGTTATTATGTCTTTTTATTTGCTACCCCCGCAACATAGCTAAACAATAGCTATTTAACAAAAGAGTTACCTTCAAATAATGTCAGAATTAACAAAATATCTTCATGCAGAATAATTATACACCCGGGAAACACCTGCTTTTGGACCTATATCAAGCAAGTCACCTAAGTGATAAAAGTGTCATTGAACAAGCGCTACTGGAAGCCGCAGATGCTTGTAACGCTAAGGTTTTGCAACAGAACTTTCACAGTTTTGGAGAAGAACAAGGCATTACCGGCATGTTGTTACTTGCCGAATCCCACATCAGCATTCATACCTGGCCTGAAAGCCACTTTGCTGCCGTAGATATATTTATGTGTGGCAACTGCGATCCTGCTTTAGCTTTAGCGCCCATTAAAAAATATTTTTGTCCAGAACATGTCGATGTGCGTGAGTTTGATAGAGGCATTTCATTAACCAAACAATCATCAACAGATAAGTCTATTTGATATGTCAAATAACCAAACAGATTTGCCAGAACAACAATCAAAGCAAAGACAATACGTTACGTTGATATACGCCGCATTTATCGCTGGCTTATGCTCAATTATTTATGAACTACTAATTGCCACCACCGTGTCTTATTTTATGGGCGACAGCGTGAAGTTTTTCTCACTTACCATTGGGTTATATATGGCTGCAATGGGTATTGGTTCTTATATATCTAAATTCATCACGGACAAGCTATTACAACGATTTGTCATAGCCGAAATTTTACTTGGGCTCATCGGCGGTATCAGTATCCCGTTGTTATATTTTACCTACACTACAACTGCATTATTCTACCCAACTTATGTTGTACTCACGTTATGTATTGGTTTCCTCATTGGATTAGAAATTCCTTTTTTAACTAGGTTAATGGAAAACTATCAGGTACTTAAATCAAATATTGCTAATATATTATCCTTCGATTATCTCGGTGCGTTGATTGCGACCATTGCATTTCCGTTCTTTCTTTTACCTGTTATGGGTATTTACCAATCATCATTGCTGTTTGGGCTTATCAATATGTCCATTGCAGCAGTCGTTTTATACTCATACAGAAAATCCCTTGGAAAAACGGGTAAAAAGCTTCAATTGTTAACAGCCGCTATGAGTTTAGTCATTTTTGCTATGTTAGTGTTTTCTAGTCAGGCACTTAAGCATTGGGATCAGATGCTTTATAATGGGCGTATTGTGCATAGCGAACAAACCCCTTATCAAAAAATAACTATGACCAAAAGCAAAGATGATCTGCGACTTTACCTAAATGGTGTTTTACAGTTCTCATCTGTGGATGAGTACCGATACCATGAGTCATTAGTAATGGTGCCTATGACCTACGCTGATAAAACAATCAAACGCGTATTGGTGTTAGGTGCAGGAGATGGTTTAGCGGTAAGAGAACTGCTTAAGTACCCAGAGATCGAACAAATTGTTTTAGTTGACCTAGATTCCCGAATGACGGAATTAGCAAAGAATAATGCGCATTTAACAAACATTAACTTAGCAAGTTTAGCTGACAAAAAAGTGCAGATCGTGATTGATGACGCTTTTGTCTTTCTTAAGAAAAACAAGCCACCTTTTGACCTTATTATTAACGATTTACCGGACCCCAACACCATTTCACTTTCACGCTTATACAGTAAGCAGTATTACCGATTAGCCAGAGAAAATTTAATGTCTGACGGTATAATGGTGACACAAGCAACCAGTCCTTTTTTTGTTAAACCTGCATTTTGGAGTATTGTAAAAACCATAGAAGCGGCAGGTTTTGATTTCACCTATCCTTATCACACAAATGTGCCATCTTTTGGTGATTGGGGGTTTGTGCTAAGTGCCTTACAACCAATAAAACTAATACCTAAACGCCCCGTAGAAGACAGCCTTTTTTTAACTCATGAATCTATGTCGTCTATGTTTGTATTTGAAAAAGATTTACAAAAAATAGATGTTGAAGTTAATCAAATTGATAAACCTGTAGTCCTAGATTATTACCTAAATAGTTGGCGTTATTTTAGTGATTAAGACACCTTATATGAAAAGTTTAACTAATAAAGTTTAATTAAACATCCATAATCAAGACAAAAATGATGTTCATCGAGACCAACTGAACATTGGAATTTAGAGGCGCTTTGGGCGCTTACTTTAGCCCTTCGTAGGCCTCATTTAATAAGCCTCCGGCTCTACCGTAGGTAAGTTAATTTTTATTTTTTAGGGGAAAACATGAATAATAAAGCATTTCAAGAGTGTTATCCTGACGACCTCAGTCATTGTTATGGTTGCGGTGTTAACAATCCCCAAGGCCATCATTTAAAAAGCTATTGGCATGGTCAGCAGACAATAGCTCGCTATACCCCTGAGTCTTACCATATTGCTATCCCTGGCTTTGTTTATGGTGGTTTGATCGCTTCATTAATTGATTGTCATGGAACGGGAAGTGCTGCAGCAATGGCATTTCGTAATGAAGAAAGAGCCATGGATACATTGCCAGCGATACGATTTGTTACAGGGGCATTAAATGTTAGTTATTTAGCACCCACTCCGCAGAGCGTCGAGCTGGAACTGATTGGTTCTTTTACTGAAGTCAAAGAACGTAAAATCATGGTTGATATTATTGTTTCAGCTAATGGCGTGGTATGTGCTAAAGGCACTGTTATTGCAATTAAAATGCCTCAAAGTATGGAAGTAAAACAGTGAATATTGAAAAAGCGACGGATCTTCAACGAAATTAACATGACATATGTGCACACATCCCGTGATGTCAACACAGCTGTGCATTTTTAATGCTGCGTAGCATGAAGTGTTATTTCTTTTCTTATTTCAGCTCGCCCGTTTAGTTGTTGAAGTAGATCTAAAAGTGGCTTGGTCCTGACATATATTCAGGCTCTTATTAGGTGTTGACTATTATCTTGGGCCTCTGATGAATTCCGTTCTCGGTAACGCGTGATGGCTTTGATGAAGTATTGATGGTTTTGATGAGGTATTGATGAAGTAGGGTAGGCCATTTCCTTTATCATTTGTCGTCTATCTGCTTGGATAAAAAGTGTTTG
>JBNMPD010000299.1:0-3134 GCA_051276225.1 Flavobacteriales bacterium | reverse complement strand
ATTTATAAATAGCTACAAAATCAACGTTTTCAACAACACCCAATGTGGCTTTTAGGAAATGGGAAATAATCGATAATAATGGTTGAAAAGAAAAACGTTGGCTTCCTATTATCAGGTTCAGCAATAACTTTACGATACTTAACTCAAGACCCACTAAGGATGCATAAGCTTGGGTTAAAAGTGCAAGCGAAAGGCAATTGCCTGCATGTTTAATAGAAGCTAAATCAGCTTTGTAGGTGCCATTCTTATAAGTTAAGCCCCTAAGAAAACGTTCTAAATATTGATATAACCAGTCATGCCCATCAGTGGTCTGAATTTGAGGATCGTTATTTTGAGGGTCGTTATAGAAAGATAAAAAATGCTGTTTACTGGCTTCATGAAGATAGAAAACATCTTAAACCTGAAAGACTTTAATTAAGGTATAAACATCACTTTGCCAATTCATATTAAGAGCAACAGAAATGGGCTTATTATCTGCAGATATTGATAAGTCATTTTGATTTGCACATCCCATCATCAATAATGGCAAGCATGACAAAAACACCGTTATAAATCGAAATATGCAATTCATCTCAGTCATTCATTGCTTACGCTAAAACGACACCTGAGTAAAAGGTATCGAGCTTAACGCAAGCTATCCATATAAATAATGACTTTGATTATTTGATTACGATTTTCTGATTTATTTATGTTCTTGCTTAATCAAATCTGCGCAACGTTCTGCAATCATGATAGTAGCAGCGTTGGTATTGCCACCAACAAGTGATGGCATAACCGAAGCATCCACTACTCTCAAACCTTTTATACCTTTAACTTTAAGCTGTGAGTCTACAACTGTCATAACATCGCTGACATCACCCATTTTACAGGTGCCAACTGGGTGATAAATAGTTTCAGAATTTTTTCGGATAAACGCTAGTATCTCTTCATCACTTTGTGCGTCAGGCCCTGGGCCTACCTCCCAAGACTGATATTTTTCAAACGAAGGAGCTGCCAGAATTTTTCTGGCACGGCGCACCCCATCAATCATTACTTTTTGATCGTCAATATGTTCAAGGTAATGTGGATCGATCATAGCGGGGGCGTCTGGTTTATTAGAGCGTAATCTTATTTCACCACGGCTTTTGGGATACAAACCACATACATGCACTCCGTATCCATAACCAAAGGCAGTGGTACGTCCATGATCAAGCAAAATTGCAGGTAAGAAGTGATATTGAATATCAGGAATATCCGCTGCGTGTGGTGTTTTGTCAAAGCCCCCCGCCTCAGCAACATTACTGGTAAAAATGCCTTGTCGATTAAACAAATACTTAAATGTGTTTTTGACATAACGAGGAATAAGAGCCAGAGAAATCGAATAACTATCGCGGTTTTTACAGTGATGTTGCACTATGGTATCAAGATGGTCTTGTAAGTTTTGTCCAACACCAGGTAGGTCAGCTTTTACTGTAATACCTTTTTCAGCTAGATGTTCTTTTGGCCCGACACCTGACAACATTAATACTTGTGGTGAGTTGATCGCACCTGCGGATAACAACACTTCTTTATTGGTAGTTAGCTCAATAGTCTGTCCATCAAGTTGCAGTTTGACCCCTGTAGCCACAGCATCGACAATTTGAATTTTCTCAACCAAAGCTTTTGTTAATACGGTTAAGTTGGGACGGCTTAATGCAGGTAGCAAATATCCCTTGGCCGTGGAGCAACGTTGCCCGTTTTCCTGAGTGACCTGATAAAAACCCAACCCTTCTCGGTCAGGACCATTAAAGTCAGTGACTTTCGACAGACCAATTTCTTCAGCTGCATCAACGAAGGTACTTGAAAGCGGATTAGTATGGCGAAGGTCACTGACGCTCAGATAGCCGTCTGCGCCATGCATTTCGCTTTCACCATGCTGTTGTTTTTCTGACTTTTTGAAATAAGGTAAAACGGTTTGCCAGTCCCATCCTTTTGCTCCCAAGTCACTCCATCGGTTGTAATCCTCAGGCACACCACGAATGTAACACATCGCATTGAGTGAACTTGAACCACCTAATACTTTGCCTCGCGGCCAAAAAAGTTTACGATCATTCAATTGAGATTGAGGCTCGGTATCGTACTCCCAACCCAAGTTTGTCATACGGGATAAAAACGCTAAACCGAATGGAATATGAATAAACGGGCTTGTATCTTTGCCACCCGCTTCAATTAAACACACGCTAAACTGATTATTTTCGGACAAACGCGCCGCTAAAGTAGCCCCAGCTGAACCGGCGCCAATGATGATAAAATCAAATTGTGTTTGAGAAATTTTTTGCATGAAATAGACTACTTATTTGAACTGAAGATATTAGAATATGTTGCTCTCAAGTATGCCGTTGAAAGAGTATTTACATCGATCATAATATTGATACAACTCATCTGATGTCATACCAGTTATTGTATCAAAAAAGAGTCCTTAGTGTTACTTTCTTGTAAATTATAACGATCCCCAAGAAAATAAATTAATACAATAAAATTCAATTAGTTATAAGATGTATTAGGGTTCAGCATTATCATAAATATCTATGGAGGAGCATTAGTTTGGGTTCGCAATCTATCAAAGAGTCATTTCGCTTACTCCTAGCTAAGTGCCTGATCCGTTTTAAACGACTTACACACGTGGATTATTCAGTGGATGATATTAGTCAATTAATTCAACCACACTTACCCATTTCATTGCCTATTTCTGTACCTAGAGGAGAAGGCCGTTTTACTCTCTCGAAAGCCAACATTTCGATGCCCGTTAACGCAAATTATCTTCAAGCGGAAGTACTAGGAGGTATCGAAGTCACTTATCTTGCCAACCCCATTTACCGTGCTCACGTAGTATTAGTTGTTCAAGCCACCCCTCAATACAATCCCGACGCAAAAAACATACTGTTAACTGATATACGTATTACCGATATGCATATGTTAAACGATGAATATTCGATTTTAAAAGATACCTCTAGCCTTATTAATCTATTTATACCTAGCCCCGTATTATCTATGGTGACGGGCACAATGAAAACGGCATTTAATATTATGACTGGCACGACTGCTTCTGAGGCTAACAGTTATTTGCAAGTATATTTAAGTGGCAGCAAACAAAAGGTACTGGATTACCACAAACC
>JBNMPD010000298.1:0-3154 GCA_051276225.1 Flavobacteriales bacterium | reverse complement strand
GTAGGATCGCCTCCTAGTTTGACAATTTCTCTGGCCACATAAGAGCGGGCCATAGGGATCACCTCAACAGGTAGAGGAAAATCACCTAATATTGGTACTTGTTTTGTGTCGTCAATAATACAGATAAACTTATCCGCTACAGCGGCAACAATTTTCTCTCTAGTAAGAGCTGCACCACCACCTTTTATCATATATTTGTACTCAGTTATTTCATCTGCACCATCTACATATACATCAAATCTGTCGATTGAATTGAGATCAAACACTTCAATACCCATGGCTTTTAAGCGCTCGGTTGAGGCTTTCGAGCTAGATACTGCTCCTTTTATGTCATATTTTAAATCAACTAAAGCATCAATAAAATAATTAACAGTTGAACCTGTGCCAACACCAACAATAGTGCCTTCTTCTATATAATTTAACGCTGCCTTAGCGGCGGCTTTTTTCTTATCATCTTGTGTCATGTTATTCAGGACCTAATTGTTAAAAACGCTTATATCATTAATATTGTAACTTAAGCTGCAGTTTAGCCGACACTAAAAAATTGTGCTGGTGTAGCAATGCCATCCAAGGGGATATCCCAACTATCGGTGAGCAACATATCACTTTGTTGACAGGCATGTGCCAATCCAATAAGTTTTGTTGGCAGTGAATCACGACGGATAGGAGCTAAGGTTCGATCATAATATCCGCCTCCCATGCCTAATCGATTTCCTTTAGCATCAAACGCAACAAGCGGTGTGAGTATCAATTCAATGTTAGCTAATGTGAGCAAGTTTGTGCTGGTGACTATTGGTTCATCAATACCGTAATAGTTTTTACGGGTGGGTGAATGAGGATGATATCCAACAAATAGTAAATGACCTTTACTAAAAGGATGTAACACGGGCAACAACACACACTTACCTTGTTGCCAGCAATAATGAATAATTGCTATTGGGTCAATTTCACCATCGTTTGCAATATAACAGGCAATAGTTTGTGCCTGAGCAAGTGTTGTTGAGGCAAGACAGGTCTTTAAGAGGTTATTTGCTGCAATGGACTGTTCTTGATAAGACAATGCTTGACGCTTTTTACGATAATCAGTACGGATTATTTGCCTTTGCATTGTTTCTATACTTGGCAATTTATGTACTTAGCGAAACTGGAATAAAGCGGTTGAGTGCTTGCACAAGTTTTTCTTTTTCTATGGGTTTACACATATATTGTTCCCACACTTTGTCATTGTATTCAACATTATGTTGATTAAAGGTATCGGCTGATAAAGCAATGATAGGGGTATCTGGATGTACACGTTTAATTTGCTCTGAGGCTTGGCGGCCATCAATGCCAGGTAAATGAATGTCCATAAAAATCAAATCAAAATGGCTATTGTTGACCATATCAACCGCCTCTTCTCCTGTCCCAGCAATCGCAATACGCAAGTCTAGTGATTCAAATATCGCTAGCATAACCGCTTGATTGATTTCGTTGTCTTCTACCAGCAAAATTTTGCTATTAAGGTCAAAGTTTGCTTTTAAAGGTTTTGAAATAGTGGCTTGCTGTAAAGCTTCAGTATCACTTAGCTGAGGCAACATGACTTTAAAAATACTTCCTGAACCTAATGTACTCAGCACTTCGATTGTACCACCTAATATCTCAATTAAGCCTCGTGTAATCGATAACCCTAAGCCACTGCCTTCAGAACTTTTAGCTTGTCCGACTTGCTGGAATTTACTAAATAGTTTCGTTTGATCTATGGATGAAATACCTTCACCTTGATCTGCAACGGTGATCACAAGTTTTTTATCATTATGCAAAATCTCAACCTTCACCCACTTGCCACTATCAGTAAACTTAATCGCATTGTGGACTAAGTTGGTAATAATTTGACTGACTTTTCCTTGGTCAATTGCCAAATAAGCCGGTAGGTGATCACTAATATACACAGAGAATTCGACGTCTTTTGCGTTAGCGGTAATGGCTAACATGCCTTCTAAATCTTTAATATATTCTCTTAAACACACTCTTTCGATTTGAACCTGCATCATTCCAGCTTCAATTTTATTCAAGTCTATCACTGAGTTCACCACACTTAGCAGACGTCGGCCTGAATAGTCGATATGGCCTATGTATTCAGAAAATTTTGCGGGTAATGTGTGATGCTTTATGTCATCTAATATTAAATGACTAAAGCCAATAATTGCATTGAGTGGGGTACGTAATTCATGACTCATATTAGATAAAAATTCGGTTTTATGTTCGTTAGCTTGTTTTAGTTCTTTTATTTTTTTGCGTAATTCCAATTGTGAAATAACAGACCTACCTAAGACTTCAAGCGCCTGACGTTGTTCATGGGTTAACTTGTTAGGTTTGTCATCAATTACGCACAATGTGCCAATCGCATATCCGTCGGGACTAACCAATGGGGTGCCAGCATAAAATCTTATGTTCGGTGCAGAAGTAACCAGAGGATTATCGAAGAAGCGCTTGTCTTGTAAGGTATCTTCTACCTCAAAAATGCCTTTTTGGTGAATAGCATGAGCGCAAAAAGCGATATCTCTTGAGGTTTCTTGGGCGTCTAATCCCACTTTAGATTTAAACCACTGTCGGTTGGAATCAATTAAGCTGATTAAGGTGATTGGAGTATTACAAGTTTGAGCGGCAAGTTGAGTTAAATCATCTAAGATTTTTTCTGCTTCAGTGTCTAAGACATCGTAGTCGTAAAGTGTTTTTAAACGCGTGGCTTCGTCTTCTGTTGGAGGAGCAATTTTCATATTATATTTAATTGGTCTCGTTATAACGAGACCATAACATGATTAATTTGTGCTAATCAAACCAAATTAAAGGTTGTAAGTATTCAAATACAACTGCGTTAAACGAGCGTTGTCTACTTTGGTCGCTACATTGATTGATTGAGCATTGAGCCAATCAGGACTAGCCGTGGTATTTGGCAGCGCAACGGATGTTTGGCCAATATTTAAAGGGTCGGTAGATACTCTTGCATGGCCGTTTTGTAATTCGAACAAGCTTGGGTCGACTAAATGTGCAAGTGGCATAGCGTCATGGAAAAAACATACATCTTGCTCTTTATTTTGTGAGTAAAACTTCACATAAAATTGAGCGGCATCATGCACAAAACCACCTAGTTTAGGGTTATTTTGTTTAAGCTGAG
>JBNMPD010000297.1:0-3201 GCA_051276225.1 Flavobacteriales bacterium | reverse complement strand
ATAGGCGAATCAATCTGAGAGAGACGATCCTCTCAGATTGTTATGTGCCCTTATTAACCTTTATTTTTCGAGCTAAAAATCGTGAATATTTTATTAAATCATTATCAGGCCTTACCGACTGCTTAAAAACGCTCACAATTTTTGGCTTTAAAAATTGACTTGCACAGTAGATAACTATTTCAATCAAAAAGGCAAACGTGTAGGAAATGTTTATATTCATTTTCCGAGGATTGGTACCAGATTAATCAGCGCTTTAAGCTCAGGTAGGTTTAAGATGATTTAGAACATTTCTGCCTCAGTTGTATAGTTTTTCAATGCAGATGTAGGCTTGAGGCACTTGTCTAAGACATCACATACAAGCAGTCATTGATAATGACTGCTTGTATGAAACTGACTCAGATATGAAGTTCTGATTAATTGAGGAGCAGTATCAGTTCATTCAAAAATAATTATCTCAATACAACCATAGGTACTTTGCTGCGCTCAAGCATTTTCAGAGTGTTACTACCTAAAAAGAATTGTCTTAGTTTTGAGTGCCCAAAAGCACCCATAACAATCAGTCCAATATCATGGGTCTCTTTATATTGCATGAGCGATTCATGAATGTTGCCTTCAATAAGAGATGCGGTGACATTAAATCCTTTGTCTTCCAATTTTTGCTGAGCTAACTCAAATTTATCTTTTTGATATGACTCGTTATTTTTTACAGAAACAAGATGACAGTGAAGACCATGCAATAATCCACCATCGATAACACGTTGCAGCGCTTTGTCTGCAGTTTCTCTGCCGTCATAAGCAATCATAAACGACACAGGCGTTTTGAAAGTACCTGGAATAACCATGACTGGATGTGAGGCTTTACGTAACAGGGTCTCAATATGAGATCCCAGCACATTGAAGTTGCCATCATGTCCCTCGCCACTACGGCCTATAACTATAAGTCGGGTTTGCCCCTCTATATCGTCTATCGATTCTACCAAGTCTCCATGCCTTTGTAATGATTCAACCTCCTCAACGCCTGCTGTTTTTGCCTGATGAACAACATGATCAAGTAATTTTATACCTAACTGGTATGCAACTTTACTGCGTTGTTCATCTAGCTTTGTCATTTCTTCAAGCAAGGCAGTACGCGCACCTAGGCCAATAGCCCCAGTATAATCATCCGCACCATGTTGCTGTTCTTTCTCTAACGTATGCAAAAAAAGAATCGATTTGTTAAGTTTTTTTGATATCCAGACTGCTGCTTCTGTTACGGCTGAACTTATTGCAGAACCGTCTACGCAAGTAATTATTTTTGTCATCGTTATCTCCTTAATGTCCGCTAAGAAGTTTTTCAACTTCTTCTGGGTCATTGTGCACCCCAAATTTATCTACCACTGTTGCTGTTGCCTCGTTCATGCCAACAATTTTAACAGTTGCACCTTCACGTCGAAATTTAATCACAACCTTGTCGAGTGAAGATACGGCGGTAATATCCCAAAAATGAGCATGGGTAAGATCAATAACAACCGTTTCTATGGCTTCTTTAAAATCAAAAGCCTTGGTAAACTGCTCCGCTGAAGCAAAAAACACCTGACCGATGACTTCGTATGTTCGCACATTATCAACCTCACTAAAGTGAGGTTTTACCATCATCAATCGGCCAATTTTATTGGAGAAGAACAAGGTGGCTAATAACACTCCAATCAATACACCAAACGCTAGGTTATGAGTGGCTACAACAACTATAACCGTGCTTACCATCACAATACTTGATGACACAGGGTGACTGCGTAAATCGGTAATAGAGGACCAAGAAAAGGTACCAATTGATACCATTATCATCACGGCAACCAATGCAGCCATTGGTATTTGACTGACCCAATCATCAAGAAATACCACCATAATAATCAGCACCAGACCAGCAATAAAGGTAGACAACCTTCCTCTACCACCCGATTTGACGTTAATAATGGATTGTCCAATCATTGCACAACCTGCCATACCACCAAATAGTCCAGCACCAATATTGGCAATTCCCTGACCTTTACATTCTTTATTACCGTCGCTGGTAGTATCTGTAAGTTCATCAACTATGGTTGCCGTCATCATAGACTCAAGCAAACCCACCACCGCGAGGCCTGCGGAGTAAGGTAAAATGATCAACAGAGTTTCCAAATTAAGTGGCACATCTGGCCACAAAAATATTGGTAGAGTATCGGGTAACTCACCCATATCTCCTACTGTCCTGATATTTAAGTCTAAAAATATTGCAACAACGGTCAACGCTACTATGCAAAGTAGTGGTGAGGGAATCATTTTTCCAATAGTAGGAATATAAGGAAAAAGATAAATAATACCCAGACCTGCAGCAGTCATTGCGTAAACATGCCAAGTAACATCGGTTAGTTCGGGCAATTGCGCCATAAAAATCAAAATAGCCAGTGCGTTAACAAACCCAGTGACAACAGAACGCGAAACAAACCGCATCAAGCTACCTAGTTTAAGGTACCCCGCGCAAATCTGCAGCACGCCGGTCAGTAAAGTCGCAGCTAGCAAGTATTCTAGTCCGTGATCTTTAACTAGCGTGACCATTAATAAGGCCATAGCACCAGTTGCTGCAGAAATCATCCCTGGCCTACCGCCAACAAAGGCAATAATGACCGCAATACAAAATGAAGAGTACAGACCCACTTTAGGATCAACACCTGCAATAATTGAGAAAGCAATGGCTTCAGGTATTAGGGCTAATGCCACCACAATACCAGCAAGCACATCACCACGAATATTAGAGAGCCAGTCTCTTTTAATGTGTTCGAGCATGTAAATAACCTAATAATAAAGAATCTGTGTAAAACAGAGGAAGAGTTATGTTTTTTATTTCAAAATAATAAAACGTGAATCTAATGATGGCGTCGCTTAGAGTAGTAAAGCTGCCAACATCAGCTTCATTGATTTAAATTCGCCGCACAGAATACCGCTTTTGTAATTTTGTTACAAATATAGATACCTCCAGCGACGATAAAATTGCTGGTGATGATGTCCAGCAGTATTTAGGTTCAGAGTAAATTTAAACTTTGGTTAGACGTATTTTCTATTGTTATGACCAACCTAAAGTGACTCCGACCCTTTTATTTTTGTTATGCCATGGCGTTTGTTTCTGCTAAAGCCAGCTCAACTTCCTGTTCATTATTAAGTAATGAAGGCGCAAACCTAGCATAA
>JBNMPD010000296.1:0-3205 GCA_051276225.1 Flavobacteriales bacterium | reverse complement strand
ACACCTCTATCGCGGGTTTTGTAGCAAATATGTATGAACAAATTACCCGCCTTTTTACCCTTAACAACGAAACCTAAACCTCGCTTAAACGTCCATCAAAACAATACTCAGTCACTATTTTTAATAATGAAGGTCAAATTAAGTAACCGATTGAATCGAGTTATGAACTCAGATATTGTTTGTAGAATGATAAAGTAAATTTAAAACGAGTTAATCCACAGCCTCGGTATATAACATGGAGAGTTAAGTGAAATTTTTGAGATTAGCACTAATATCGGTAATGTTCATATCTGCTTGCGGCGGAGACAAAGGTGAATTGCCGGTGTGCCCAGAGGTAACTTTGCCAGTAATAATTCCTGCCGTAAATATGAAGTTTTTCGATATCAATAAAGTACCTTTGAATGTTTGTGATGCCATTTTGACTATTGATAGTGCAAATGGAAATGAAACTGTTTATGGATCTGCATTGAATAACTGTTCTGAGACTTTTAGTCTAAGAGGTGGATACAATTTAATCGAGCATGATGTACTTGTCGAGAAAGCTGGGTATGTTAGCCAAATGTTTGAGTCAGTATTACCTATTGCCACGCAGTGCGCTTACGAAACATTAGATATAAGTGTTTTTCTTCTACCAGATTAGTTGAGCAAATTATATGTTATGAAATAAAACCATAAAGATGGACATGCCAGAAAAACGTCAGCCTACTGCTTACAGTAGGCGTCGAGGCTGTAGACGATTAACTCAATATAGGTAATGTATTAACACCCTCGTTTTGAGGGGAGAATTATAATATGAAAAGTTAAACCACAGACTCGTCATGTACTAAGGGATTGCTTTGAGTAAAATCGTTATATTTGGGAATTCTGGGTCAGGTAAATCTACACTGGCAAAAGACTTAGCACTGAAAAGTAAGTTAGCGCACTTAGATCTAGATACAATTGCCTGGAAACCTGCTCACCCCCCAGAACGTATGTCTATTTCTGAATCATATGTATTAATAAGTGAGTTTTTGAGCGCTAATCAAAAATGGTTGGTTGAGGGCTGTTACTCCGACTTATTAGAATTAGTTACGACTAAAGCAGATGAAGTAATTTTTCTAAACGTGCCCATTTCTACGTGTATAGCAAACGCAAAGAAACGTCCTTGGGAGCCTCACAAATATCAAAGTAAAGAGGCACAGGATGCAAATTTAGATATGCTAATCGAATGGATTTCAAATTATACCTCTCGCAATGATACGTTTTCAAAAGTGGCTCATGAAAAATTGTATGATGAATGCCAAGGTAAAAAAACGATGTACGTGTCTAACGAGCGTCGTACATGACAAGAAAATCAACAAGGATAGATAACATTTTGCTAAGTTTCACTTCGCTACACAATTTTAGCCAGCCATTACTTAACCTGTTATTTGAGCGTTGCGGCTGTAGGATAACTAATTCAATTAAAACCTTTTAATTTTTGTGTTTGCGTATCGCATTTTAGACGATTAACTCGGTATAGGTAATGCATTTGGCACTCTTGTTTCGAGGGGTGAATGATAATGAAAGAGTTAATCTACTTCTAAGCTATCTTTTCCACCAACCTTCAAAATGACATTGATAACCTATTGGAAAAATGTTTCTGAATGGTCCTTTACAAACTTAATAAAAATCCAGAAATTCAGGCTAAGCGAAGTGTTTGTGGCTAACAACCCATAGGATTTTGAGCTATTTTTTGTTCAATACCTATTTCAATCGCCTTTCAAAAGGGATGTATTAAAATAGTTTTCTGAAAGTCCCTAATGTGTCAACTGCTGAGAATAGGGTAACTTCCATTAACTAGTTTTTACTATAGGCGTGTCACTTAGCTTATAGCCTAGCGACAAATGTTAGCCCTTTATTAACCGTCAAATTGGCTCATTCTCAGATTGAAGGAATACCCAGTTAAGTGAACATTATTATACCTAAATAGGTTATAAAGGTTCGTTAGCTTCTTTTACTCTCTCTTGGCGCTCTTGTTCTTCAGCGAAGGCCGCCTTAATTTCTTCTAGTACTGAGTCTACATCTGCGTCATCTTCAGGTAATACATAATGGCCTGTTAATGCTGTTTCAGCTGTTAGCTCGCCTGCTTCAAACAACGTCCACATTTCTTCAGCATAATATGTGCTTGTCAGTTCAGGAGCGAACTGCCCATAATATTCACTCATATTATGCACATCGCGCTTTAACATACTAAAAGCATTGTTATTCGCGGCAGCGTCCACTACTTGGGGTAAATCGATGATCACTGGACCGTAATCGTCCACCAACACATTAAATTCAGATAAGTCGCCGTGTATCAAACCAACACATAACATGCGCATCACATAGACCATCACTAAATTGTGGTCTTCAATTGCTTGCTCTGCAGACATAGATACGTCGTTTAGTCTGGGTGCCACTTCGCCTTGATCATCTGTGACCAATTCCATAAGTAACACGCCTTCATAACAACCATAAGGCTCAGGCACTCTAACCCCTGCCTTAGCCAGTTTGAATAAAGCATCAACTTCAGTATTTTGCCATGCATCTTCTTGCTGCTTACGACCAAACTTAGAGCCTTTTTCCATAGCACGTGCGCGGCGAGTATTTCGTACTTTACGGCCTTCCTGATATTGCGCAGCTTTTTTAAAACTGCGTTTCATTGCCTCTTTGTAAACTTTAGCACAACGTACTTCAGTACCGCACTGCACCGCATATACGGTAGCCTCTTTGCCACTCATTAGTTGATAAAGCACTGCGTCTATCAAACCATCATCTACAAGTGGTTGTAATCTTTTTGGTATCTTCATTAAACCCTAAATCCAACAACACTGGGTGTTGGTTCCATAATAATACTCCACATATCGGTCTGATCTGTGTCCTCTAAAAATCTACTCTCATGATATCAAGTTTATTCCACACAATGATATCTAAGAAACCAACAAATTTTGTGTCAAACCTAAAATGACTTCGAAAAAAGACCTGTTCTTAGATAAAACAAGCAAAAAAGGCTGCATATAGCGAGCAAGACAGATGTGATTAAGATAAAGATTAGTTTTAAATCTAAACACAGAATAAAAGGCATTGATGATAAACGCACAATATCGATAACTTTCTATGATTGTTTTTTTAGACCACCAGCACAGATTTGTGCTTGTGATGACGTCGAGCAAAAGCCAACAAACACTCCAAGTATTTTAAATGA
>JBNMPD010000295.1:0-3215 GCA_051276225.1 Flavobacteriales bacterium | reverse complement strand
TAGCAGCAGGCAAAGGGACTAGAATGAAATCTTCTTTGCCTAAGGTATTGCACCCTATAGGTGGCAAACCCATGGTTCAACATATCGTGGATACAGTAAAAAAATTGGGGGCCACAAATATTCATGTCGTCTTCGGTCACGGACGAGAACAGTTACAAAGTAAGCTCAGTCATAATCATTTGTCTTGGTGCCTGCAAGAGCAACAATTAGGCACCGGTCATGCCGTCCAACAAGCAGCCCCTCATATTCACGATAATGAAGATGTGTTGATATTGGTAGGTGATGCGCCGCTGATTAAAGAATCAACATTAAAACAGCTAATAGCGGTGAAAAAAGACGCTGACCTTGCTTTGCTCACCGTCAATCTAGACGATCCTACTGGCATGGGGCGGATCATCAGGCATGGCGAACAAGTCACAGCCATCGTTGAACACAAAGATGCATCCCAGCAACAGCGTTTAATTAAAGAAACCAACACTGGCATGATGATTATGGGCGGCAGTGATTTAAAACGTTGGTTATCAGCGTTAAACAATAACAATGCTCAAGGTGAATTTTACTTAACTGACGTGATTGAGATGGCCGCCAAAGAAGGCAAATCTATTCATGCTTCTCAGCCCTCTTGTGCGATTGAAGTGGAAGGCATTAACAACAGAGTGCAACTTGCATCCATCGAACGAGCCTACCAAGCTGAACAAGCCGAAACCTTAATGATGCAAGGTGTATCATTGTTAGACCCATCACGCTTCGACTTAAGAGGTGAATGTGAAGTCGGTCAAGATATAAGCATAGACGTGAATGTTATTATTGAAGGTAAAGTCAAAATTGGCTCAAACGTCACAATAGGTGCCAACTGCATTTTAATAGACAGCATCATTGAAGATAACGCGACTATTCATGCTAATTCAATATTAGAACAAGCCATTGTGGGTCAACACTGCAATGTAGGCCCCTATGCCAGACTTCGCCCAGGCACAATTATGAAGGAGCAATCCCGTGTAGGTAATTTTGTCGAAATGAAAAAAACCATCTTAGGTAAAGGCTCTAAAGCTAATCATCTAACCTACCTAGGCGATACCGAAGTTGGCGAAGGCGCCAATATAGGTGCAGGCACTATTACATGTAACTATGACGGTGTGAACAAATTCAAAACGTTTATTGGTGATGGTGCTTTTATTGGGTCGAACAGTGCTTTAGTAGCGCCTGCATCAATAGGTGTGAATGCCACAGTAGGTGCGGGGTCTATTATTACTAAAGAAGTAGGTGATAACGAGTTAGCCATTGCAAGAGCAAGGCAAAAAAATATAAACACTTGGCACAGGCCTGAAAAGTTGTAAAAAGTCTGTGTAAGTGTATATTTTTACACCCTATACAAGCTGAATTTCCCTCGAGATTTATAAACTACACCCGGGGGCATGACTAGAAAGACAAAATAGGGTTAGGGTTAGAGTCAATACTGCCTATATTTCCTACCAACCTTGTATATTTTTAGCTCTATTAGCTAAATCAAAACAAACCAAACTTGCATTTAAAAACGTTTAAATTAGAATAAGTTTCAAATCGAAACTTATTCTAATTTAATGCAAAAACGAAATACCCAACAAAGAAGACGTTCAATCCTCGAGCAACTCAATCGCACTGGTGAAGTAGCGGTGGATGAACTGGCTAAGTTGTTCTCTACTTCAGAAGTGACCATTCGCAAAGATTTTGTCGAGCTTGAAAGCAATGGGCTGCTATTAAGAAAATTTGGTGGCGCTATTTTGCTGCCAACCAGCTGTTCTGAACTGTCAGATGAAAAGGTATCACCGCGAAAAAAAGCGATGGCTGCTGCTGCCGCTTCTTTAATCAAAGATCACAATCGCATCATCATAGACAGTGGCAGTAGTACGGCAGCTTTATTACCTGAATTAAAACACAAGATGGGTTTACTGGTGATGACCAATTCACTGCAGGTGGCCAATTATTTATTAGAGCGAGAAAACGAACCTAAAGTATTAATGACCGGGGGTACTTGGGACACTCAATCCCATTCTTTCCAAGGAAAAATGGCTGAATTAGTACTTAAAGAATATAACTTTGATCAAGCTTTTATAGGTGCTGCGGGCCTGGATCCAGAAAAAGGCACCACTACTTTTAATGAATTGACACAATTAAGCCAAACAATGGCAGTCGTATCAAATCAGGTAATCGTGATGGCTGAGTCTGAAAAATTACACAGAAAAATACCAAATGTAGAGTTGCCATGGCGTGCGATATCAGTTCTAGTAACTGACGATCAAATACCAACAGCAATAAAACAACAAATTGAACAACATGGCGTAGATGTTATCTGTGCTAATACAACAAATATTGGAGCTTAATATGTGTGGGATAGTAGGGGCGATTGCCGAACGTAATGTAGTTGAAATATTATTAGAAGGTTTACGACGCTTAGAATACCGAGGATACGACTCGGCCGGCGTGGCACTTTTAGACAGCCAAGGAAATCTCACCCGCACCAGACGAATAGGTAAAGTAAAAGAGCTGGCGGAAGCGTTAAAAGAACAACCTATAAAAGGCGCTACTGGTATTGCTCATACTCGTTGGGCAACGCATGGTGGAGTGACTGAAGCCAACGCCCACCCACACTTTTCATCTGAACGTATTGCCGTTGTACATAACGGTATCATCGAAAATTACCAAACATTACGCCAAGAACTCACTCAAAGTGGTTATGGTTTTAGTTCCGACACAGACACAGAAACCATTGCCCATCAAGTTCACTTAGAACTCGATAAATGCGGTGACTTACTTAAAGCCGTACAAAACGCAGTGACTAAGTTTCATGGTGCATATGGCACCGTCATTATGGATAAACACGATCCAGAACGCATTATCGTCGCCCGTTCAGGCAGTCCATTAGTCATCGGTTTAGGCATAGGCGAAAACTTTATCGCCTCTGATCAAATGGCATTGTTACCCGTCACGCGTCGCTTTATGTTTTTAGAAGAAGGCGATGTTGCCGAGATTTCCCGTACTACTATCAAGGTTTATGATCAAACTGGCGCAGCGGTTGAGCGTGAAGTTGTGGAGTCTGATGTAGAGCATGATGCCGGTGATAAAAGCGGTTATCGCCATTATATGTTAAAAGAAATCCACGAACAGCCAAATGTTATTCGCAATACTTTACAAGGCCGTTTAGGTGAAACAGGCATCAGCCCTAATATATTTGGCCA
>JBNMPD010000294.1:0-3256 GCA_051276225.1 Flavobacteriales bacterium | reverse complement strand
AAGTATTGTAGCTAACAAGTAATATAGAAGGATAAAACAAGGTATGCATGGGAATTTAGGCAATATTACTATTTTAATGGCTGTAGCAGTGGTAACTGTTTGGTTATTTAAACGTATTAATTTGCCGCCTATTTTGGCTTATCTATTTTGCGGCATATTAGCAGGTCCCGATCTGCTAGCCTTATTTGAACACCCTGAAGATATGGAAAATTTTGCCGAACTAGGTATTGTTTTTTTGTTATTTTCATTGGGGTTGGAGTTTTCACTTCCTAAGATGTTAGCTATGCGTCATCTGGTATTTGGCGTAGGGTTAGCTCAGATGTTGTTAACTACATCGGTGTTTATGGGTTTAGCCTATTTATTAGGTTTTGATGGTAAAGCATCTTTGGTCATTGGTGGAATTATAGCGCTGTCTTCTACTGCTATTGTCATTAAACAAACCAGTGATTTAGGTATTTTGAATACCCCACGTGCACAAATTGCAGTAAGTATTTTATTGCTGCAAGATCTTGCTGTTGTGCCTTTGCTCATATTAGTACCCTTGTTGGCTGCTGATTCCGAACAAAGTTTAGGCATTGCCATTTCAATGGCGTTCCTGAAAGGGTTGTTAGTCGTTGCTATTTTGTTATCCATCGGTAAATGGGTGTTACCTAAAGTGTTTAGTGAAGTGGCCCGCACTCGCACCGATGAACTCTTTGTTTTGACTACCATTATGGTGGCTTTAATGGCCGCAGGTTTAGCCTTTTCTTTTGGTCTTTCCATGGCGTTAGGTGCGTTTTTGGCTGGCATGATGTTAGGTGAGAGCCAATATAAATATCAATTAGAAGCTGATATTCGGCCTTTCAGAGATATCCTGATGGGCCTATTTTTTATTACTATCGGTATGCGTTTAGAACTTCATAATTTGCCAAACCAGATACACTGGGCGCTGTTGGGTTTGGTGATTATTGTGTTGCTTAAAGTAGTGCTTATTCGGATCTCTGCTGAGATTTTTAAATTAGGTAAACAAGATGCTTGGGCGGCCGGACTTAAGCTTTGTCAATTAGGTGAGTTTAGTTTTGTGTTGGCAGCACTGGCTGTAGACCATGCCCTTTTAAACTCAGAGCAAGGTTCGTTATTATTAACTATTGGTGTGATGAGCATGGCGATTACTCCTTGGTTAGTCGATCAAAGCCCTAGAATTGCTAAAGCAATTAGTCCTGAAGCGACGCCTAATGTAAAAGGGTTAGGACAACTTTCAGCCCAAGATCAGCAACTGACTGACCATGTACTGATTTTTGGTTTTGGTCGGGTGGGTCAATCAGTTAGCCGTTTATTAAACATTGAAGCTATCCCCTATATGGTAGTTGACTCGGATCCTATCCGTGTGCAAGAAAGTCAAAGCGCAGGTGAGCCAGTCTATTTTGGTGATGTTAAGCAAAAAGATATATTGCGTTCGGTCGGTATAGAACGAGCCAAACTAGTGCTTATTACCTTTGATCAACATGAAAAAGCGATGAGTGTTATTCATTTGGTTAAAAGTTTGTATCCAGACTTACCCGTTGTGGTGAGAACTAGACAAGATCATCGTATGCAAGAATTGCTTGCAGCCGGGGCATCACAGGTAGTGCCGGAAATACTCGAAGGCAGTCTTATGTTAGTGACTCAGGTTTTACAGTTATCTGGTGTGCCAATGTCTCGAATACTCAAACGAGTGCGCAAAGAACGTAAGGGGCATTATGCCAATATGCACGGCTTTTTCCCCGGTGAAACTACCGAACTTGACTTCGTTAGACAAGATAAAATGGAGTTTATGCACGCAGTTATTTTGACAGAAAACGCTTATGCGGTGGGTAAATCATTACATCAACTTAATTTACAACAATGGCGTGTAAGCGTCAAAGGACTCAGAAGAGACAACCATGAACTGTCAGAGCCAGACCAGACCATGCTTTTATTAGTCGGTGATATCATCGTGATTTCAGCAAAACCGCATAAAGTTGAGCGAGCCGAACGTTTTTTATTAGAAGGAAGTTAGAAAGTGCCATCTACTCACACTTATTGTGCACCCAATATAGGATCTGTTGTAGCCGTTTTAGTGAGCCAAAATGAACAGGTTTATATCAACCAACCTTTGGTTATTATCGAAGCAATGAAAATGCAAACCACAGTGTGCGCCGAGGTTTCAGGAAAAATAGGCCAGATTTTTGTTAAGATTGAGGATGAATGTTTTGTAGGCATGCCGCTGGTGGATATGTTTGCTGATGGCGTCAGCAAAACTAAAACCGAGGCAATACACACCACTCATAATATCAATCAAAGGTTATTAGACGAACTGCGGATCAGAGAAGCATTGACACTTGATGAACAAAGAACTGAGCAACAACAAAAACGCCTGCAAAAAGGTTATTTAACTGCCAGAGAGAACTTGCAAAATTTATGTGCTACCGACAGTTTTATAGAATATGGACAAATGGCGGTGGCGGCGCAGCGGTTACGTCGAGACTATGATGAGTTAAAATCTGCTACTGCCGCAGACGGCGTTATTACAGGTGTGGCACATATTAACCTAGATTTAGTCTCAAAAAAAAATACACAAACTGCTATAATAATTAATGATTACAGCGTGTTAGCAGGCACGCAGGGATATTTTCACCATTTAAAGTTAGACCGTATATTAGCCGTTGCAGCAGATAAAAAATATCCAGTTGTTATGTTCACCGAAGGAGGTGGAGGTCGCCCTGGCGATACGGATATCACCACGGTTAATTCAGGTCTGCAATGTCAATCCTTTGCCACATGGGCAAGTTTACAAGGAAAAGTACCGCGCATAGCAGTGGCAAATGGTTATTGTTTTGCAGGCAACGCCGCTTTATTTGGCGCGGCAGATATCACTATTGCTACACAGTCTTCATGGATAGGTATGGCAGGCCCAGCCATGATAGAAGGGGGCGGTTTGGGGGTGGTTAAAGCGACTGATATTGGTCCTAGCGCTACACAAGTCAAAAATGGTGTTATAGACATTTTGGTAGAAAACGAGCAACGAGCAGCTGAAATAGCGAAAAAATGTTTGTTGTATTTTCAAGGACCATTATTAGATGGTCAAAAATGTTCATTTGCAGACCAACAAGCTCTTAATCAGGTTTTACCCGAAGACAGACGTTTTGTGTATGACGTAAAAGAGATCATTCGTGTTCTTGCAGACACCGATTCTTTTACTGAAATAAAGGCACTATATGGTGCCGCCATTATTACCGGTTTTATGCATTTACAAGGT
>JBNMPD010000293.1:0-3279 GCA_051276225.1 Flavobacteriales bacterium | reverse complement strand
TACGTTCGAATTTGTCAGATGGATCAGCGTGAACCTGTTGAACAACCCAAGTCGTTTTTAATGAAAACAGCAAGGAATTTAGCTTACGACCATTTAAAAAAAGCTGAGACGCGACTTGCTGATGGCGTGGAAACCGAATGTAATTTTGATATTGATAAGCTTGATAATGATGAAGTGTTTGAAAACATCGCAAGTAACCAAGAGTTTGCGCATTTTTGTGAGGCAGTTCGTCAATTACCTTTGCAGTGCAGGCGGGTGTTCGTATTGAAAAAAGTATATGGATATTCTCAAAAAGAAATAGCGAAAGAAATGAATTTAAGTGAAAGCACGGTGGAAAAACATATCGCCGTAGGGTTTAAACGATGTGCCAGTTTCATGCTGAGCTACAGTCAATCAAACGTGAGGTCAAGTCAGTGTGGACCTGCAGCAAATATCCAAGGGGGTCAAAATGAGTAAAGTAATCGATATTAATATTAATAAAGACCCTATGGATGAGGCAAGCTTATGGATTACTCGTCTAGACAGAGGGTTATCCAATGAAGAGCAGGTTGAGCTGAAAGTATGGTTACAGGTTTCTAGTAATCATCTTGAAACCTTCATGCAATTAGTGAATCTATGGGACAAAATGGAATCCCTTTCACAGCTAAGTGAGTTGTTCCCTCATAAGCCTCAACATATCCACAACAACAAAAAACCTATTTTTAGATGGGCTGCTAGTTTCATTTTTGCGTCACTCATTTCGATAGGATTATGGCTTAATGCAGATGTTTTCTTTGGGCAAGATAGAATACAAGTTGTAGAGTTTAATAGTGACTATGAAACGAAAGTGGGAGAACAATCCACTTTCTTTTTACAAGACAAAACCAGAATAAAATTAAACACTAACAGCTTGGTCAAAGTGACTTATACCAATAAGCAGCGTGTATTCGAGTTATTACGAGGGGAAATGCATGTTGTGGTTGCCCACAACAAACAAAAACCTTTAAGTGTGTATGCTGGCTCAAATATTATCCAGGCAGTAGGCACTGCTTTTAATGTTGAACTTGGCAATGAGGACGTTGTATTGATTGTGACTGATGGCAAGGTCCTAGTATCAGATATTAACAATATGAACGTTGCACCGCTGAAGTTAAAAAATGTGCATTTATCCCCAAAATCATTCGCAGTTAGTAAAGGACAAAAGGCACAACTGCGAGCAACAAATACCAGCATAATCGGTAGTGATGAAAGAAATCTTGCTTCTGATTTAGCTTGGCAGCAAGGTAATTTGATTTTTCGTGGCGAAAGTCTTTTTGACGCAATGCAAGAAGTTTCTCGATACACAGACTATCAATTTGATTTTGGCGACGAAGATACTAAAAGTCTACAGATTGCCGGACTTTTCAAGACATCGGATATCAGTGGTTTATTGGCCGCCTTGGAAAGTAACTTTAGTGTGATCTTTGAAAAAGTGAGTAACAACACAATAATACTGAGTAAAAAACCAGAATAATTAAATGAACCCTTAATTTATATAACGAGCCGCAGCCGAATGTTTTCCTGCGGCTTTTTAGTAACCCTACAAAGTGAAATTCAAAGATGAACAACCATTCTCAAAAAGAAAATCTACTTTTTATTATTATCATCAGTACTGTAGCAACCATAGGCGGATTTTTGTTCGGCTTTGACAGTGGCGTAATAAACGGCACTGTGGATGGACTGACAAAAGCATTTAAATCAGAGTCTATTGGTCAGGGATTTAATGTCGCCAGTATGTTATTAGGCTGCGCTGTTGGCGCATTTGCAGCTGGCACTTTGGCTGATTTACTTGGTCGTAAAGTTTTACTTCTTATCGCTGCTGTTTTTTTTATCTTTAGCGCTTGGGGCTCTGGCATCTCGCAAAGCTCTGGAGAATTTATTTTTTATCGTATTATTGGTGGCCTGGCTGTGGGTGCAGCGTCTGTGATGGCCCCCGCCTATATAAGCGAAATAGCACCTCCCAGAATGCGTGGTAGGCTTGCTACCATTCAGCAAATAGCAATAATATTTGGCCTATTTTGCGCATTCATTAGCAACTATTTGCTGGCTAACGCAGCCGGCGGTTCTACAGCGTTTTTTTGGCTAGACTATCAAACTTGGCGTTGGATGTTTTGGGTTGAACTTGTGCCAGCAGTCATCTTCTTTTTGTGTTTGCTTGCTATCCCTGAAAGTCCGCGCTTTTTAGTGATGAAAAGACAACGCCAAAAAGCATTAGACACTCTTACAAAACTTTACGGGGTAAGCCAAGCAAACTACACGTTAAGTGAAATTGAACAGTCTATTGCATCAGAAACTCATCAACCAAAAATATCCGACCTAGTATCTGGCGGAAAAGTCAGAACGATTGTTTGGGTAGGCATCGGCTTGGCTATGTTTCAGCAATTAGTGGGCATCAATGTGGTGTTTTATTATGGTGCAGTATTATGGCAAGCCGTAGGTTTCTCTGAATCAGACTCACTAATGATTAATGTGATTGTTGGTGCCGTGAGTATCGTTGCCTGTGTTATAACCATCAGCTTAATCGACAAACTTGGAAGACGTCCGTTTTTAATCATCGGATCAATAGGCATGAGTGTTACCTTGCTGACACTTGTTTGGGTATTTGCCAATGCTGATGTGGCTGAAAATGGTAACCTAATATTAGGTGAAAACGGAACTTTAGCTTTGATTGCAGCCAATGCTTATGTGTTTTTCTTCAACTTATCATGGGGTCCGGTTATGTGGGTATTACTGGGTGAAATGTTCCCCAACCAAATCCGTGGCTCTGGATTAGCGGTTGCAGGCTTTGCTCAGTGGATAGCCAACTTTGCGATTACCATGACCTTCCCAATTATGCTGACAACCATAGGCTTGGCAAGTGCTTATGGATTTTATGCACTATGCGCATTGTTATCAGTGATTTTCGTTATAAAAATGGTCAAGGAAACAAAAGGCAAGACCTTAGAAAGTATGCAAGGTTGAATAAATCAAGATAGAAATCCTTGAATTTATTGTTTTTTATTGGCACGAATTTGGTTTTAGTATTTCTATGTTGGAAAAGCTTAATGCGGGATAAACCTTAGGCGTTACGCCTTAACATTTATTGGTTATGGCGTAATTTTGATTGATTACAATGATACTCTTACTGGCTTTTACTTAGGTACTGCGCATAGGCATTACACTTAATAAATTATATTAACGGTGTTGACGATGTCGCAATGACAATATCAGCAGGTATTATTTATAAGACTTCAACACTTCTCAAAACGAAAACAAGTCGAC
>JBNMPD010000292.1:0-3339 GCA_051276225.1 Flavobacteriales bacterium | reverse complement strand
AGAATTAGAATTAGGCTCAGTAACTAAAGTTTCAGACGCGGCTTTTTTTGCTTTTGCTCTGGCAATAGCAGCTTGTACTCGTTGATTTGAGCTGGCTACTTTTGGGGATGTATCAGTTTCTTTAGTTTGTACCGTCTGTTTTGCATTATCATCAGAGGCGATGTCAGTTGGCTCTGATGGCTTTCCATTTGTTATGCTGGAGACTTGCTTTTTAGCTTTTGCTCTTGCTAAGGCCGCTGCAATCTTATCTTTGGCATTGTTGCCATTACTTGCCATAGTTTGTTTTCTAGACTCTGCAGCCAGACGATGTTTTTCGTCTCTGGCTTGCTGCTCAGCAATTAACCTAGCTTCGCGTTTTTCGAAACGGTCCCGTGCTTTATCTGATTTTTGTTTGTCTTCTTGTTCTACTCTTATTTCCGATTTTGCTATTCGGTAATAGTGAACCAAAGGTATTTCACTGGGACAAACATAGGCACAAGCACCACATTCGATACAATCAAATAAATTATACTCTTGGGCTTTATCTAGTTCCTTGGCTTTTGAATGCCAAAATAATTGTTGCGGTAACAAGCTTGCGGGACAAACATCTGCGCATGCACTGCAGCGTATACAGGCTTGTTCGTTATTACCTGCCATTTCATTGTCAGCCGGCGCCAAAATACAGTTTGTGGTTTTCACCACAGGCACCAAATCGTTTATCATACTGAAGCCCATCATAGGGCCACCCATGATAATGTTTGGTTGATTCTGAACTGCTTGCTTATAATCACAATAAGCCAAAAGGTGGGCAACAGGGCTGCCAATAAGTGCCCAGACATTACCGGGCTTTTCTGCCGCTTCGCCTGTAATAGTGACCACACGTTCGATAAGTGGTTTACCTGAAAAAATGGCATCTGCTATGGCAAAACAGGTACCCACATTATGCATAATAACACCCACATCGACAGGCAAACCTGAAGCGGGCACTTCCCTATTGGTTAACACTTGAATTAACTGTTTCTCACCACCGGCGGGATACTTAGTCGGCACATTACAAATACGATAGTTAGGATTTTCTCGACACGCTACTTGCATCGCTTCGATGGCTTCAGGTTTATTGTTTTCTATGCCAATCAATACGTGTTTGGGATTAATAAGATGACACAGTACATCTATACCTTGTCGGATTTGCCAAGCATGTTCTCGCATTAAACGGTCATCAGAAGTAATGTAAGGTTCACACTCAATGCCGTTGATAATTAAAAAGTCGACGTTTTTTTTAGGCGAAGACTTAATGTGAGTAGGAAATCCAGCACCACCCATACCACTGATACCGGCATCACAAATCGCAGCTAGTACTTGCATTTTTGGTTGATTTTGATAATCGACCAAAGGGCTAAGTCGAGTCCATTTGTCTTGTTGGTCGCTGGTTATGTGCACCGTTAACTCAGGCAAACCAGACGGATGAGCTGACACGTGTTTATCGATTGCTGTTACTTCGCCAGAAGTGGGTGCGTGAATAGGGACTGCAAACGGGTTCATACTTTTGGTCAATGCTTGGCCTTTAAGCACCTTTTGACCCACTTCAACAATTATGTGACCTTCTACCCCAATATGTTGTTTTACCGTCACATATAACCGCTCAGGAATAGACGGCCTCTGAATTGGGGTCTGATTCGAAAGTATTTTACGTTCGGCAGGAAACACACCACCGGGGAAGTCCCACAATTCATGGTTGTCTAGTTTTTCAATGATGTCGTCAAAGCTATTTTGCATAATTCCCGTCTAGCCTATTTGTTTAATAGGAATGGCAGCGATAT
The DNA here is from genome assembly GCA_051276225.1 of Flavobacteriales bacterium. Taxonomy (GTDB): domain Bacteria; phylum Pseudomonadota; class Gammaproteobacteria; order Enterobacterales; family Alteromonadaceae; genus Paraglaciecola. The sequence continues at coordinate 1,540 of JBNMPD010000292.1, read as the reverse complement.
CCCAGCGCCAAGATGAGGCACTGCTAGCCATAGGTAACATATCGATGCAATCAACAGGGCAGGGATCTACACATAAATCACACCCTGTGCATTCATCTACAATCACGGTATGCATTTGTTTAGCTGCACCTAATATTGCATCAACAGGACAGGCTTGAATGCATTTTGTGCAACCAATACATTCGTCTTCACGAATGTAGGCAACCTTTTTGATATCTTCTTCACCATGTGCGGCATCTAAAGATTTAGCTTCTACGCCCATAAGTTCTGCCAGTTTTTTTATGGTGACATCACCGCCTGGAGGGCATTTATTTATCTCATCGCCATCGGCTATTGCCTGGGCGTATGGCTTGCAGCCAGGATATCCACATTGACCACATTGGGTTTGCGGAAGTATTTCATCAATTTGCTCAACTAAAGGATCGCTTTCTACTTTGAACATTACCGCTGCAAAACCAAGTACCAGTCCAAAAACCAGAGCCAACAGGCCAATGACTAATAAAGCCGTTAAAATAGCAAAACCCAGTGACATTAAAATTTTACCAAGCCAGTAAAGCCCATAAAGGCTAAAGACATCAAACCTGCAGTGATCATGCCTATAGAAGCCCCTTTAAAAGGTTTAGGTACGTCAGCTACAGCTAAACGTTCACGCATTGCAGAGAATAATATGAGTACTAAAGAAAACCCAACTGCGGCACCAAAACCATAAACAACCGATTCAACAAAGTTGTGCTGTTGGTTAATATTCAGTAATGCTACGCCTAACACCGCACAGTTGGTGGTGATCAGTGGCAAAAATATGCCTAATAGACGGTATAAGGTTGGGCTAGTCTTGTGCACTACCATTTCAGTGAACTGCACAACGACGGCAATCACCAAAATAAAGCTCAGTGTTCGTAAGTAACCTATGCCTAGTGGTAAAAGTATATAATGTTCAACTAAATAGCTGGAAAGTGAGGCAAGCGTTAATACAAATGTCGTGGCCATAGACATGCCAATAGCGGTTTCTAATTTACCCGAGACTCCCATAAATGGGCATAAGCCTAAGAATTGAACCAACACGAAGTTGTTTACCAGCACAGTGCTGATTAATAATAGTAGGAATTCGGTCATGAAAAGTAGATATAAACCAAGAGTTATTAATACAAAACTATTATCTTTGTTTAAGGAGCCATTAACAACTCGATTTTCAAAAGTTTGCTAACTAAATGTGTTTATTAATGAAATAAAAGTAGATGACTAAATAAATTAAGTAGAGGTATGTTGTTTGTTGAATTGGCTCCCCCTCCCCGACTCGAACAGGGGACCTGCGGATTAACAGTCCGTCGCTCTAACCAGCTGAGCTAAGGGGGAATTCAATTCAAAAATTAAAAATCTTTCAAAAATTTTTAAATAACAATAAGTAAAGATTGGCTCCCCCTCCCCGACTCGAACAGGGGACCTGCGGATTAACAGTCCGTCGCTCTAACCAGCTGAGCTAAGGGGGAATTCTATACTTAGCGCCTCAAAGCTGACTAAGTTGCAAGTCAAGGTGCTTTTC
>JBNMPD010000291.1:0-3347 GCA_051276225.1 Flavobacteriales bacterium | reverse complement strand
AGTCTATGTGACATATTTTATGTTTTAAGAGGGTTTAACGGATGCATCAGAGAGATCCAGCAAAAGCAGGAGCGGCTATTTTAGAAGCTGTTGAGAATCAACTAAAAGCTAATGACCCTCCGAAGGTTAAAGAAGCATTAAAGCGGCTTATGTCTCAAGGTATTAATCGAGACGAATCTAAGAAATACATTGCGAGTGCTTTATCAGTTGAAATTTTCGGGGCCTTAAAAAACCATGAAGAATTCAACCCAAAAAGATATGACCAGAATTTAGAAAAATTACCTGAAATGCCTTGGGATGAGAAATAACACAAAAATTTGAGGCTGTAACAAAACTTCAATTACAAACATAACTGAATCAATAAGCCATCCATTATAAATATGGTTCGATAAATTTTAATACTTCGACTGAATTACAGTAGATATCTATAGTATTTTTTTTGTTAAGTGAGTAGCCAGACGCTGACCTTTTTATTATTATGCTGATATATTTTTTCATCAAGTATAGCGAGGAGATGTCATTGAGTCAGTCTAAAATGACTTTTTTTGAATGCTTTGAAGCAGATATTTTATCCGGCAAGAAGACGATTACAATCCGGGATGAATCAGAAAAAGATTATTCTCCGGATAGTATTGTGCAAGTCTCTACTTTTGAAAATAAACGATGGTTTTGTGCATTAAAAATCAAAGATGTACATGCCATTGCATTTAATCAGCTCTCAGATTTTCATGCAAAGCAAGAGAATATGACACTTTCAGAGCTGAAAGGTGTGATCCAAAAAATTTACCCAAATGTAAAAAGCTTGTATGTAATTTCATACGAGTTGTTTAAGAAGTCTGACTCATGTTCTTCACTCAACAAATTGACGGAGTGAATATTTTGGCCTCCCAAAACTTTAACAAACAACGCAGATGTTACACCTGTTTTAAATCATTAAATATCTGTGAATATTTGATTAAATTATGATGGATAGGTACATGATTTATTCATAGTGTGCACAAGCGGTTCAAAGAATGCACTAAAAAAGGTCATTTAGATATTTGGGAAAATGTTCGTTAAAAACGAATTTTGATATTAATTAATATTAATAAGTGAATAGTACTTACCAATTGAAGAAGAGAATTTATGTTTACTGGAATAGTTCAATCTATAGCTAAAATCGCTGATGTCGCAGATGAAAGTGGCATTAGAACTTTTATTATCGATTTCAAAGAAGGCTTTTGTACAGATTTAGAGATCGGGGCCAGTGTGGCTGTGGATGGGGTGTGCTTGACTGTCACAGAATTAGTGTCTGACATTAGAGTAAAGTTTGATGTTATGTTGCAAAGTCTTCTGATTACAACGTTAAGTGAGTATCAGAAAGGCACGTCTGTCAATGTGGAAAGAGCGGCCAGAGATGGCGCTGAAATTGGTGGTCATCCCTTATCTGGCCATGTTGATTTTAAAGTATCAATTATTAATATTAACCAAATTGAAGATAATTATTGTATTCGTCTAGGGTTATCAAAAGAGTGGAAACGTTATGTTTTTCCTAAGGGTTATATCGCTTTGAATGGTGCAAGTTTGACCATTTCACAAGTAAACAAACAAGAAGAGTGGTTTGAAGTTTGGCTGATACCAGAGACTCGGAGAATGACAGTATTTGAAGCTAAGAAAGAAGGAGACCACATTAATGTTGAAATTGAACGTGGTACCCAAGTTATTGTAGATACTGTCCGAGATACTCTTCAAGAAAGTCTAGGTCCTTTGTTACCACTTTTTGAAAAATTACTTTTAGAGCAAGGTGTCGATATCGATTCGTTGGGGCATGATACAACAGCGCTCATAAACCAGAAAAATTAATACGAGACTGTTTCGTTAACTATGCCCTCCAATAAATAAACCTCATTATATAAATAGTTTAACAAGTTAGTCATTGTAACTTTTGATTGAGTTACAATGAGCTTTTTGTGATTTGCTAAAATAAAAATAAATAGATCGCTGATTAATCCGCCGGATCCAGAGTTAACAATATTATCAGTCAACATCATTTAAATTAGTTGTTTTGTAAATACTCATTCAACCTAGAAAAGAATAAATCACTCTGGCCGTAAAGGCATAGGATGTAAAATCTTAATCAAACCAAGGAACATTTTCTATGTCATTTGGCTCTTTAGGCTTGTGTGATGAGCTGTTGAAAACCATTCAAGAACAAGGTTATACAACACCATCATCGATACAAATCAAAGCTATTCCGGCGGTGCTTAGTCAGCGTGATGTAATTGCGGTGTCTCACACTGGCACCGGCAAAACAGCTGGCTTTACGTTGCCTATGTTACAGCTATTGTCTAATGGCTCTATCAAGGATAGTACCTTGCAAGGCTGCTATGTCCAAAGTGACCACAGTCCTCAGACTCAATATGTGCGTGCCTTAGTTATTACGCCAACCCGTGAGCTTGCTGCTCAGGTTGCCTCGAGTGTAAAAAATTACAGTCGCCATATGAATATTTGCTCTACGGTTGTGTTTGGCGGTGTGAGGATCGAACCGCAGATATCTGAGCTACAAGGTGGATTGGATGTGCTAGTTGCTACGCCTGGTCGTTTGATTGATCTTTATAATCAACAGGCGATTAACTTTGACCAGCTCGAGATATTGGTTTTGGATGAGGCTGATAGAATGCTAGATTTGGGGTTTATCGACGATATCCGTCGTATTCAAACGTTGCTTCCTAGTAAACGTCAAACCTTGATGTTTTCAGCAACATTTTCTAAACAGATAAAATCCCTTGCTAAAGGAATGTTAAATACTCCAGTGTCGATTGAAGTAGCTGACGTAAAAAGCACTGTCGATTCGATTAAGCAGAAATTATACTCCGTTGACAAAGAGCGTAAGAGTGAGGTGTTGATCCACCTGATTAAAAAGCATAATTGGCATCAAGTTTTAGTTTTCAGTCGAACCAAACATGGTGCAGATAACTTGGTATTGCAGCTGGAAAAAGCCAGTATTAGTGCCGCATCAATCCATGCGAACCGAACCCAGCACGCTCGCACACGTGCCTTAGAGGGTTTTAAAAACGGTGATGTTGTTATACTAGTAGCCACTGATATTGCCTCTCGAGGCATCGATATCGAGCAACTACCTTGCGTGGTTAACTATGATCTGCCTTATGTACCAGAAGATTATGTGCATCGTATTGGTCGCACCGGTCGTGCTGGTACTTCAGGTTTAGCGATTTCATTGTTCAGTGAGGATGAATCTAAGCAGTTACAGTCTATTGAGCGTGTCATCGGGCGTAAGTTTGAGCGGTTGACGCTACCAGGCTTTACAGTTACTAAGAAGAGACCGGCAGAATTACTGAATGATAATG
>JBNMPD010000290.1:0-3352 GCA_051276225.1 Flavobacteriales bacterium | reverse complement strand
TATGAGCCAACGTTCACAATTGGCCATTGCACGTTATAGCCATATTTTAAGTAATACCGACTTAGAAGATGAACAAAGAGCACAACTGCTACACCAGCGTGGCACCTTATATGACAGTGTAGGGTTATCTGGGTTAGCTCAATACGATTTTAATCAGGCTATTCGTTTAAAGCCTGATTTAGCTGAGGCTTATAATTCTATGGGTGTACATTACACTCAGCAAATGAATTTTATCCAAGCTTACGAGGCTTTTGATGCCACCTTAGATATTAATCCAGATATGGAATTTGCTTTTTTAAATCGTGGCATTGCCTTGTATTACGGCGGTCGCCCCGATTTGGCAGTGCGTGATTTTGGTACGTTTTATAATAAAAATGCATCAGACCCTTATCGTGCACTTTGGAACTATCTAGCTTCCAGTGAAATAAATAAACCTCAAGCGATGATTGAACTAGCGCAGCAGCGTAAAAACTTAGATGAAACAAACTGGGCGACTCAACTAGTCGATTTATACCTTGAAAAAACAACCGAAAATGAACTATTAAACTCACTGGTTATTGGTGTCACTAGCCAGCAACAATTGACCGATAGGTTGTGCGAGGCTTATTTTTATTTAGGTAAATACCACTCAGCAAGAGGCAACAGCGGCATTGCGTCAAATTACTTCAAACTTGCGTTGAGCACTAACGTATTTGAGTATGTTGAACACCGCTACGCACGTTTAGAGCTTAATTTATTGCGCGACGCAGCCAACAAAACCGATACAGACGAGATACAAACTCAATAAATGCCTGCATTGACTAAGTGGGGAATAGCCATATCTTGCATACTGATCCCCGTTTGGTTTCTGGTTAATGATTATTCTCGAGATATTAGCACCTCACAACACCCTAGCTCTTCGCAAAAAAAAGCACCTTCTTCAAAGCCAATCCCCAGTAGAGCAGCTGAACAACAACTTGCCCATGGCATAGACTTATGGCGAGACAAAAAGTATCAACAGTCGGCCCAAGTATTTTCATCACTCGGGGCAAAAAAATTGAATGTGGAGCTGCAATCGTTAACTGAGCTGTATCAATATCACACCACTACTTTTAATAAAAATCGTAATTCTGACTTTATGCAACAGCCATCTGCATTGCCTGATAACTGCAAACAAAAACTATTATTTGTGACCCCTGAAATAGGTTCCTTAGTGCAAGCGGATTACTTTAGGTCACGCTTTGAGCAAGACTCACGCCTCAGTTCTTTACCTATTTGTATCTATGCTGAGACCTGGTTTGATCCGCTGGATATTGTCTGCGAAGACAATTGGCAACAAAGTGGCCGATTAGGCTGTGAATTGTTGTCACTCGCCAAAAAAATAAAAAAATTACCGTTTACCCATTTAGTGATGTTTGCCAAAAAAGGCAAAGCCAACGTACACAACGGTATTATGTTTCTTGATCGCCAAGACAGCTACGACGTGTTTATCCACGAATTAGCCCACTTTGCAGGTTTTATCGATGAATACCCACTGAGTCAAAGCCTAGCAAAACGAGTGTGTAAAGGGGTCGACGCACCTAATATCGTGTTTAAACAAGCAGAGACATTAGATGTTGATAGGCAATATTGGCAGTCAATAGGTCTACAAAATAGCACTGATATATTTGCAGCTCGCACTTGTGATAACCACTTTGCTCAAGCGTTTAAAGCATCAAGCCAACTAACGTTTATGGAATATCACGATACCGGCTTCATTCCCGCTCAGTATTTAACTGCATGGCAAAGACAACTGCAAAAAACGCCTAATCTTCCATCTGCGCATATTAACTTTGCTCAATTATACGAGCAGTCTAATAACTTATCAGAAAGCCAATTTTGGAGAACTAAGTATCAACAGTACCTAGGGTCCTATGCAGATAAGGTTATTAATCTTTAACTCGCTAACATGTTAATTGCATCACAAATGGGTATAATACTCGAACGTCTTGCAAGTACCATTTAGTGCCTCAAAAAATATGTCCGAGCTATTTTCTGTAAAAACCATTGAGTACCCTTTTCCAGCTAAGCCTATCAAGCTGAGCATTGTTCAGCAGCAGCAATACGTGCAGCAAATCAAAACACTGCTTAAACAAAATAATGCTGTTTTGATAGCGCACTATTACACTGATCCAGAAATTCAAGCCTTAGCCGAAGAAACCGGTGGTTGTATCTCTGACTCACTAGAAATGGCCAGATTTGGGCGCGACTGTGAAGCCGACACTTTGATTATTGCGGGTGTACGATTTATGGGCGAAACCGCAAAAATTCTCAGCCCAGATAAAAAAGTATTAATGCCCACTCTAGAAGCAACATGCTCACTAGACTTGGGATGCCCTGATGAGCAGTTTAGCGCATTTTGTGATGCCCACCCAGAGCACACAGTCGTGGTATACGCCAATACATCAGCAGCGGTCAAAGCTCGTGCCGACTGGGTAGTGACGTCAAGCATCGCATTAGAAATCGTTGAACACTTAGACTCGCTGGGCGAAAAAATCATCTGGGCCCCTGATAGACATTTAGGTGCCTATATAGCTAAACAAACTGGCGCCGATATGTTGCTATGGCAAGGCGAATGTATCGTGCACGACGAATTTTCGGCTAAAGCACTTAAAGACATGAAACATCTACATCCAGATGCAGCGGTGTTAGTGCACCCCGAATCACCCGCAAGTGTGATAGACATGGCTGATGCAGTAGGCTCAACTACTCAGTTGATCAATGCCGCTAGAACATTGCCACAAAATAAATTTATTGTTGCTACAGACAGAGGCATTTTTTATAAAATGCAACAAGCTGCACCCAATAAAATTTTGCTGGAAGCGCCAACAGGCGGCAACGGCGCAACCTGTAAAAGCTGCGCCCATTGTCCTTGGATGGCTATGAATGGTCTGAAGGCGATTTATCAAGCACTAACAGAAACCCATGGTCACGAAATTTTTGTTGATGATGTTATCCGAGAAAAAGCCTTAGTACCGCTAAATCGTATGTTGGACTTTGCGGCAGATTTAAAGCTAAAAGTAACAGGCAACGCTTAACGCGTTTTTAAAACAAGGTAGTCAGATAAAGCCAGTTTTTCTGGCTTTTTCATTTTTGGACACACGAACACTTTAGAGCTTTTTCCAATTCAATCTAATTCAACAGTTTAGGAGCATGACATGCCAGATTTAAGCCGCTACAAAGGGATAGTGTTTGATATGGACGGCACTTTGATAGACTCAATGGGAGCGCACAACATAGCTTGGCGACACGCTTGCGAAAAATACGCTTACCCTTTTGACGAGCAGTATATACATAACCTCGGTGGTGTACCCACTAGAGACATTGTTATACT
>JBNMPD010000289.1:0-3393 GCA_051276225.1 Flavobacteriales bacterium | reverse complement strand
TATATATCCGTTTTGACTGATCCTACTATGGGTGGTGTATCTGCAAGTTTAGCTATGCTGGGTGATGTGAATATAGCAGAGCCAAAAGCCTTGATTGGTTTCGCAGGCCCTAGAGTTATAGAACAAACTGTACGGGAAACGTTGCCTGCAGGATTTCAACGTAGTGAATTTTTGTTAGAAAAAGGTGCTATAGATATTATTGTTGATCGTCGTGAAATGCGTGATAAGTTATTTAGTTTATTGACAAAACTACATCATCAACATCATTAAATAATGTCTCAGATCCCCTCATCTCATGCCTCTGATAAAGAGGATTGGTCACTTGACCAATGGCTAACTTATCTTGAACAAGTCCACCCTAGTAGCATTGAATTAGGGCTAGAACGTGTGGCTGAGGTGTTTCGTAACTTACAGCTTGATCTTGAAAAGCGAATTGTTATCACAGTTGCCGGTACAAATGGTAAAGGCACTACTTGTGCCTTAATCGAACAGGCTCTATTAATTGCAAATTGTTCAGTTGCGGTATTTAGTTCACCTCATCTGCTAGATTATCGTGAACGAGTAAGAATATCGGGGCTCATGCTGACTGAGAAAGCACACTGTCAAGCGTTTTTGAAGGTGGACCAAGCACGTGGTGATACTTCATTAACTTATTTTGAATTTGGTACCTTAGCGGCGTTGCAGCTAATGGCAGACTCTGATGTTAAGTATCTATTGTTAGAAGTCGGCTTAGGTGGGCGTCTGGACTCGGTCAATATTGTGGCACCCACTGTAGCCGTGATAACCAGTATTGGTTTAGACCATCAAGATTGGCTTGGTGATACTAAAGAACTTATTGCTCTCGAAAAGGCGGGTATTTTTAGAGCCAATATTCCAGCCGTTATTGGTGAGCCACATCCTCCCTCCACACTGGTTGATGCTGCCTTGGATTATCAGGTCAAGCCTGTATGGCAAGGAAGTGATTTTAATTTTCAAATAGATGACAAAGGATTTCATTGGCAAGGTGTTAATAGTTGTTATGAGCATTTGCCTATTCCCAATATTCCAGCCCAAAATGCATCAACCGCATTACAAGTTATTGAAATCTTAAGACTGCAGTTAGACAACAAACAGATGGCGCAGGCGTTCAAGCAAACTAGTTTGCCCGGTAGACGACAGGTTATTCAAAATAAACCTATAGTAATGTTGGATGTAGCACATAATCCGCAGGCTACTCATTTATTAGCTTTTGATATTAAAAACATGAAATATAAACGGGTTATTGCCGTTGTGGCGATGTTGGCAGACAAAGATATTCGTGCAACACTCGCTCCTATGTTGTCAGTGGTATGCACATGGTATTGCGCTAGTTTAGATGTTCCTAGAGGCGCAAAGTCAAGTACATTAGTTTCTGCCGTATTAAGCTCAGAAAAAAAAGTGTTAGAATATGGATCAGTCGAAATCGCTTACAAATGTGCTCTAGAAGAAGCCCAAAAAAATGATCTAGTGATTGTCTTTGGTTCTTTTTATACTGTTACCGATGTATTGAAATTAGGGTTGTTAACCCCTCAGGAAAAGGTGTAGTAAAGTGTCGTCCGCATTACAAAATCGCTTAGTAGGAACCGCTATAGTTGTCGCTATTGCTGTGATCTTTTTACCTGATTTATTAGACGGGAAACAAGAATCAAAAGTGAATTTATTCGTCGAATTGCCACAAAAACCGCCTATGAAAGTGGTCAAGTCTCCTGCAACCTTCGACATAGATAAAGTAAAAGAGGCGGTAACGCGCAAGGTCGAAGTGATTTCTGAGCAGGCGATAGATGAAAGTCAAGACTCAAGTTTATCCTCTGTAGCAAAATTAGACAGCCGAACTACAGATGTGCGAGTTCCTGATGTATACCAAGCAAAAGAATCAGTATCAGAAGTATCAAAACCTGTCATGCTAAAATCTAGCAGTTTAGAACAACAAACAGTGGTAGAACTAGATGCAGACAGATTGTTAGCTAGTGCAGGCTGGGTGGTGCAATTGGGTAGCTTTCGCCATCAAAAGAATGTAAAAGAGTTATTGAAGTTATTAGAAAAATCTGGCTATCGTGCTTTTAGTCGGCCAGTAAAAACCAATTCAGGGATTTTAACCAAAGTGTTTGTTGGACCTGATTTACAAAAAGATAATTTAGAAAAAGCGCTTTCTCACCTTAAAGAGATAACCAATTTACAGGGAAGGGTGACACCTTTCACTGTTCAATAATTATTTTTAAAATTTTTTTGTTATGTTTTGTTCCCCGCCGCTTTAAATTGTTCGAAAATTATCAGGATTTTCTGTAGGCCTTTTGATAGAATGCGCCCGATTTCAACTCTGTGATGTAAAGCAGTTCGCGCCAACTTCACATCATGTCATTTAAACGGTGAAACAAATCTTATGAATTGGATTGACTACTCCATAATAGGTGTAATTTTACTTTCCGCTGTAATCAGTTTGATTAGAGGCTTTGTAAAAGAAGCTATTTCTTTAGCTATCTGGTTTAGTGCCTTTTTTATTGCCAGCCAATTCTACGCAGACCTTGCCGCTTATTTAACCAAATTTGATGATTTGATGATCCGTAATGGTGTGGCTATTGCCATATTGTTTGTATCAACTCTAGTGATTGGAGGCTTGGTAAATTATTTAATTTCCCAATTAGTCGAGTTTACAGGGCTCACAGGTACCGATCGCGCACTAGGTTTAGTGTTTGGAGCGTTGCGTGGCATATTAATTGTCAGTGCGTTATTGTTTTTTATAGACACATTTACCCCTTTGTCAGCATCACTTTGGTGGGACACATCATTACTTATTCCAGAATTTAGTTTAGTCATTGAGTGGTTTTTTGAATATTTACAAAATAACTCAAGTTTTATAAAGCCCGTTTAAAAAGGTAATTAGCATGTGTGGTATTGTCGGAATAGTGGGTAAAAGCCCGGTCAATCAAGCTTTGTACGATGCCTTGACCGTGCTCCAGCACAGAGGCCAAGATGCAGCTGGTATTGTCACTGTAGATGATGGAGTGATTCACCTAAGGAAAGACAATGGATTGGTTAAAGATGTGTTTCATACGCGTCATATGAAAAGGCTCACTGGGCAATTTGGTATTGGCCACGTACGTTATCCTACTGCTGGTAGTTCAAGTTCAGCAGAAGCACAGCCTTTTTACGTTAACTCTCCATACGGTATTGCTTTCGCTCACAACGGTAACCTTACTAACGCACACGAGTTGAAAGATGAAGTAGAAAAAGTTGCTAGAAGGCACATCAACACTACTTCAGATTCAGAGTTGTTGTTAAATATCATTGCACATGAATTACAAAGTTGTGAGGGTTTACACTTAACACCTGAAGAAGTATTTAAAGCTGTTTCTAAGGTTCATGATAAAATTCGGG
>JBNMPD010000288.1:0-3400 GCA_051276225.1 Flavobacteriales bacterium | reverse complement strand
GCCGGGCTACACCGACCAATGTGGTCATATGCATGTCATGGCCACAGGCATGCATAACTGGCATTTCAATATTTTCAAGATTTGTTTGTGTGGCTGTTGATGCATAGGGGAGCCCTGTTTTTTCCTGAACAGGAAGTCCGTCCATGTCGGCACGGATCATCAGTGTTGGACCGTCGCCGTTTTTCAATATTCCGACCAAACCAGTTTTGTTGATACCGCGTGTTACCTTGAAACCCAGCACCATTAACTCGCCTGCAATTCGATCTGACGTTTTGAATTCTTGCATCGATAATTCGGGGTTAGCATGCAGATACTTGAAAAGCGTATCGAGGTATTCATAATCCGCCTCAATACTATCCTGTAAGGGTGTTGCACTGGTATTTGATACAACACAAACGGTGAGTGCCGCGATGAGTAGACGTTTGAATTTCATTGACATAGCTCCTAGTTTAGTCAAAAGCCGACTTTACAGTCGGCTCCTTAAAATCAAGAAAGTATAAGCGCTCTTTTTCACTAAAGCCAAGACTCGTTTACGGGCTAAATTACGCAGCAAATTACAGATTATAAAGACAAGAATAATCATTAGTCTTGTCAATTTTAAGGGTGGCTATTAGAAAATATGTTAGATTCAAGTGCTATGCTTTTAGACTAGCCAAGGTTACTGTCCAAAACGCTCTGCTGCTGCGGGCTTGTTGTCAACAATACTTTCTATGCGTTCGATAACCTGTAGGGTTAACTTTTCAAGGGCATTCATCGCGCTTAAGTTGTCTTTTAGTTGTGATAACCGAGAAGCACCTAAAATAACCGTACTCACGTTTGGATTCTTTAAACACCAAGCTATTGATAAATGCGCTAGGCTGATGTTTAACTCATTAGCCAGCGTGGTCAATTGCCGGATCTTAGTAAGTTTTTTGTTACCATCTTCACTGGTCCATAAATCCCGTAACCATTCATAACCTGGCAGTGCTAAGCGACTGTCATCTGGAATGCCATCGTTATACTTACCTGTCAATAAGCCGCTGGCCAATGGCGACCAGATTGTAGTGCCCATGCCATATTGTTCATAAAGCGGAGTAAACTCACTATCAACCTTGTCACGGTGCAACAAATTATATTGAGGTTGTTCCATAGTGGGGGGTGTTAAGTGCTCTTGTCGGGCTATGGCGTGCGCTTGAGTAATTTGCTGTGCGGACCATTCTGAAGTGCCCCAATACATGACTTTACCTTGCTGAACTAGGTTGTGCATGGCGCGCACTGTTTCTTCAATAGGAGTATTGATATCGGGGCGGTGACAAAAATACAAGTCTAAATAGTCGACACGTAAGCGTTTAAGCGCTGCATCACAAGCATCGCGCACGTGTTTGGCACTTAATCCCATTTGCATTTTATGGTCGCCACCCCAAAATACTTTTGAGGATACTGCATAGGTATCACGTGCTAAACCTAAGCCCAAAATCGCATCACCCATGATTTTTTCTGATTCTCCCGCTTCATAACCTTCGGCATTATCAAAGAAGTTAATGCCGCCATCATAAGCGGTCTTTAATAGTTGTTTCGCATCGTTAATGTCAACTTGTTTTCCAAAAGTCACCCAAGATCCCAATGACAAAGCCGACACTTTTAAACCTGATTTACCTAAACGACGATATTCCATTTATGATTCCTTGCGTTTTAATTTGTTATCAAGGTAATAGTGACTTACCTTAATTGGTTAAAGTTCACTAATAAGTTTCAACTTGTTATCTGGTTTCTGGCCACAGCTGACGTTTTTATATTATCCCAATTGATAACGCTATGGACTGGTATCTGTGAACTTTGGATTTTTAGCATCAATGATGACAACAGCAATGCATCCAGTTTAATTGAGCAGGGTACAACTCAGCGATGTCTTAGGGCAACGACAGATAGTAAGTTCTGACTGGTAACTAATAACAATTGGCTTTAGTATCCAGCTTATGTGCTTAAGACTTGATAACGTACATAACAAAATTTTCTAACATAGTTGGACATGTTAATAATACCAAGCGCATCAAAAATAGGCGTTTTCTTAATGACAGGAATAGTAGGAATGATATATGAATAATCTTTTTTCGGTTGCTGGCAAAGTCGCAGTCGTTACTGGTGGGTCAAGCGGAATAGGTGCAATGATTGCCCGTGGTTTTGTTGAAAATGGCGTTAAAACCTACATCACTGCACGCAAACTGGCGCAGCTAGAGCAAACCGCTGCTGAACTATCCACTATAGGCGAGTGTATCGCTATTCAATCTGATTTATCAACAATGGCTGGGGTTGATACTTTTGCAGATGAGATGCTTAAAAGAGAGCCAAAAATTGACATACTGATTAATAATGCAGGTGCTGCTTGGGGTGCCACCGTTGAGGAATTTCCCGAAGCAGGCTGGGACAAGGTAATGGACTTAAATGTTAAATCAATTTTCTTTCTAAGCAAACGTTTATTACCTGCGTTAAGTTTGGCGGGGGAAGCAGATGAGCCTTCACGCATCGTGAATATTGCTTCTGTTAATGGGATCACTCATCCGCGTATGAACAATTATTCTTATTCAGCCAGTAAAGCCGCTGTTATCCAGATGACGCGGCATATGGCAGCGGACCTTCGTCCAAGTCATGTCAATATTAATGGCATTGCCCCCGGTTTTTTCCCCAGTAAAATGACCAAACACGTACTGGTACATGAACAAGAAATTGCAAAAAATCTCCCAGCTCGCAAAATTGGCGAACTCAGTGATATTGCTGGTACTGCCATTTATCTTTGCTCCCGTGCGAGCAACTACGTATGCGGTCACACTATTGTTTTGGACGGTGGACAAGTAGCGTATGCTGGCTGATTTTAGATAAAAAAGGCAAACACCCTTCGTAATTCAATTAAATATTTAGCTTTCTTTGGCAATATTTACGATGGGTATTTATATAACGGCTGAGTTGATCAGGTGTGTGGTTTATTAGATTTACACTCAAACAGGAAGTGGCGCTCAGTAAATTTATTAAATACTGGTTACATAATCGAATTTTGACTGGTTAACTTACTTATTGATGGTCAATTTATTGTTGATGGCGTGAGCTCCTTCAGTTTCTCGAGCTAACTTGATCACTGCATCAATCTGGCTTTGGGTATCGACAACACCCGTTAGACGAACATCGCCTTTGAGTGTGATGACATTGATATCGAATGCCTTGAGTTCCGGTCGCGTTAGCAAAGCCATCTGAATATTTTTTGTCACTTCATTGTCAGGAATGTTGGCTGTGTACGGCGTGCTCGACAACACAATGCTGGGAACTTTTAAAGGTTTGTCGCAGCCCGCTAAAAGCATAAGAGTGATAACAGCAACAATACATTGCATCTTTTTAAAATTTTTATTCATGTGTTTGCCTTCGATTAGGT
>JBNMPD010000287.1:0-3418 GCA_051276225.1 Flavobacteriales bacterium | reverse complement strand
GAAGTGATTTTTATTGCAGTAGGAACACCTCCTGATGAAGATGGTTCGGCCGACTTAAAGTATGTATTAGCGGTGGCTAATACTATCGCAACACATATGCAGTCGCACAAAATCGTGATTAATAAATCTACTGTGCCCGTAGGAACCGCGGATAAAGTGAAGGCTAAAATTGATAGTACGTTATCGGATGCGGGTAAACATATTACCTATGATGTGGTGTCTAATCCTGAATTTTTAAAAGAAGGGGCAGCAGTGAACGACTGCATGCGTCCTGACCGCATTATTTTAGGCACGGATAGCGAATCGGCAGAGAAAAAACTTCGCGAGCTGTATTCACCTTTTAATCGAAACCATGACAAAATTATTGTGATGGATATTCGCAGTGCCGAGTTAACTAAATATGCAGCTAATTGTATGTTGGCAACCAAAATTAGTTTTATGAATGAGATGTCTAATCTTGCAGAAGTATTTGGTGCAGATATTGAAAATGTGCGTCGTGGTATTGGGTCTGATCCGCGCATTGGTTATCAGTTTATTTATCCCGGTTGTGGTTACGGCGGTTCGTGTTTTCCTAAAGATGTGCAGGCGCTCGCTCGTAGTGCATCAGATGCAGGTTATAATGCACGAATACTGGAAGCGGTCGAAGAAGTGAATTATGCACAAAAGGAGAAATTGTTTGAGTATATTTCTCGACATTTTTCTGGTGACTTAAAAGGCAAAACAGTGGCTTTGTGGGGTTTGTCATTTAAACCTAACACTGATGATATGCGTGAAGCATCAAGCCGTGTACTTATGGAAAAACTGTGGGCAGCCGGTGCTAGTGTTAGGGCTTACGATCCAGAAGCGATGGAAGAGACTCAGCGTATTTATGGAAGTCGCAAAGATTTATCGCTTATGGGCACAAAAGAGTCAGCCTTAGAAGGTGCGGATTTTTTAGTGATATGCACAGAGTGGCAGTCATTTAGGGCTCCAGATTTTGAGCTGATAAAAGAGAAATTATCGGTTCCACTTATTTTTGATGGACGTAATTTGTTTGAACCTCATTTAATGATGGAATACGGGTTGCATTATTATGCTATTGGTCGCGGTTTATCGGTAAAGGAACATTAATATGAGTCAAGTTAAAAAAGCAGTTATACCCGTTGCGGGATTGGGAACCAGAATGCTTCCGGCCACTAAGGCTATTCCAAAAGAAATGTTGCCTGTGGTAGATAAGCCTCTTATTCAATATGTGGTTGCTGAATGTGTTGCAGCAGGGATAAAAGAGATTATTTTGGTTACTCATGCCAGTAAAAACAGTATCGAAAATCATTTTGATACCAGTTTTGAGCTTGAAGCCACATTAGAGAAAAGGGTTAAACGTCAACTTTTAGAAGCGGTTCAATCTATTTGCCCTAAAGACGTCACTATCATGCATGTTCGTCAAGGTGTAGCAAAAGGCTTAGGCCACGCGGTGTTGTGTGCACGACCTATGGTTGGTGATGCACCATTTGCTGTGGTGCTTCCTGATGTGATTATTGATGAATACACGAGTAACCTTAAAAAAGATAATTTGGCTGATATGGTGGCTAAATTTAATACGAGCCGTGTTAGTCAAATAATGGTTGAGCAAGTCGCTCAAGAAGATGTGAGTAAATACGGCATAGTTGATTTAGAAGGCTTAGAATTAAAGCAGGGCGAGTCAGGTAAAATTCACGATATGGTGGAAAAACCAGACTTAGATAATGCTCCGTCAGATTTAGCGGTAGTAGGGCGTTATGTGTTGTCTGAAAATATTTGGGATTTACTCGAATTCACGCCACCGGGAGCTGGTGACGAAGTTCAGCTAACTGATGCTATTTCAACTTTAATGAAAACAGAACAAGTTGACGCGTATTACATGAAAGGTGTAAGCCATGATTGTGGTAGTAAATTGGGTTATATGACGGCGAATGTTGAGTATGCTTTGCGTCATCCAGAATTGGGTGAGGAATTTACGTCATTCCTAAAAAACTTAAAACTATAATAAATAGGCCGCTCATATTCATCATGAGCGGCTTAAATTTTAACGAATACCTAACTTGTCTTTACCTGCGCTTTTAATTGCTGAAGCATTTTTTTGCCGATACCTTTTACATTGACTAAGTCATCTACAGATTTAAACTTACCATTAATTGTCCGGTATTCAATAATTGCGGCGGCCTTTTTTTTGCCTACACCAGGCAACGAAACTAATTGTTCTAAAGACGCTGTATTCAAATTGAGTCTAGTCATCTGCTTTTGACTCATTTTACTTTTCACAGTATCAGCAACAGCAAAACTTGCTGAAGTGGTCAGAAATACGCTGGAAAGTAATAAAATAAAGATGAGCTTTTTCATAAATAAATTCCCTATTGTTAATTCCATGTTGATGCGAACACATCAGGATAAAGATAGTAGAAAATGCTCAGTTCGTAAAGTAACCCACTGAAAGCTCAACACATACGCTTTTGCATAAGTGGTGTGAAACTTTCAGTCAATTTTACCTATAGAAATAGGTGCGGTGCGGTAAGTTTGTAGTGATTTCGCTAAGGCAAAATATTATTACTTAGCAAGTGTTTAGGTTTATTTATTAGATTCAGTAGTTTGGAGTCTGTAGCTTAGATCCAGTAGTTTGAGTATTTACACTGATACAGACACATTATTTAACCGTCAACATAAGATTGATAAGCGCTATCGCCCCAAGCTATTAATTCATTATTCTCAAAAAGTAAGGGTGTGCATTCATCTATTGTAGTGATGCCATCAGCTTTTTTATGCTGAGTGCGGTAAAACATCACCTGTAGTTCTTTATTGTCGTTGCGCTTAGCTTCCGTTATATCTGGACTACCTAATAACTCGAGAATTTGTTTTTTCTGAAAACCCAATTCAAGTTTAGATATTTGGACTTGGTTATACTGCTCGCGATCTTCCCAGTCCATATTTTGAGGCTTATCAGGATAAAATGTGATGACTGCCATAGCAAAGATAGCGTACAAACCTACACCAATACCAATTCTTTTAACTACTTTTTTGCTCATGTGCTTCTTTCTAATTGCTTAGCTGATGTAATCATATAAAAATAGTGGATAGATTGCAGCTTGTTAAACGCAGATTTTAGTCAATCCAGCGTAATGAACCCATCATCTTTGAAGCTGATCATTTATTAGCTCTATTTATTCACCTCATTCGCGTTATTCGGTAATTGAGGTTGGGTTCAGAGGTATAAAGTCAGGCCCTATTTAATTAACAGCTAGGCTGCAGTTTCAATGATTTTGGGTATAAGTATTAACATCTCATTATTCAGTAATTTGATAACAAGGCACATACTTGCTGCCAGGCAGTTTCATCCTTTGTTGTTTAACAAAAGATTCTAACAAACCGTCCATCATTTCCATTAGTTTTGGGTCTCCTCTTAGTT
>JBNMPD010000286.1:0-3426 GCA_051276225.1 Flavobacteriales bacterium | reverse complement strand
AATTTTCAACAGATAATGTGTCAATAATAAATACATAACATGACTTTCAAGTGAGCATATACCGCCAGCCTCAAAATAATTAAGTGATACTGGCAATAATGGCTTTAGCCAAGATAAGCCTACTGTTAGAATAATTTTCGTTTCTTAATTTAAACCCAGAGATTTTACTGTTCATGCGCACTAGCCAATATTTGTTATCCACACAAAAAGAAACCCCAGCCGACGCAGAAGTTATTAGCCATCAGTTAATGTTACGTGCGGGCATGGTCAGAAAGTTAGCTGCTGGTTTATATACTTGGCTACCAACAGGTCTTCGTGTGCTAAATAAAGTAGCCGACATAGTGCGCGATGAAATGAACAAAGCGGGCTCGATAGAAATATTAATGCCTGTGGTGCAACCTGCAGATTTATGGCAGGAGTCAGGCCGATGGGATGAATACGGCCCTGAATTGCTGCGCATAAAAGACAGACAATCACGTGACTTTGTTTTAGGTCCAACTCATGAGGAAGTCATCACCTCGTTAGTTAAAAACGAAGTCAACAGTTACAAACAACTCCCTCTTAACCTGTATCAGGTACAAACTAAATTCAGAGACGAAATTCGCCCTAGATTTGGCATTATGCGTAGTCGAGAGTTCATCATGAAAGACGCCTATTCATTTCATGTTGATCAAAGCTGTTTAGAAACAACCTACCAAAACATGTATCAAGCTTATTGCAACATTTTTGAACGTGTTGGTTTAGATTACCGCCCAGTAATAGCTGACAACGGATCTATTGGCGGCAATGCCTCTCATGAATTTCATGTATTAGCAAAGTCAGGCGAAGATGACATAGCGTTTAGTAATGGCTCTGACTACGCTGCTAACATTGAAATGGCGAGTGCTTTAGCACCCACTGGTGACTGCCCTCCAGGTACTCAAAACTTAGAAAAGGTTGCCACACCAGATCAAAAAACTATCGAAGCTGTTTCAGCCTTTTTAAAGGTGTCTGCTAAGCAATCAGTTAAAACACTTATTGTATTGGCTGAACCCGACAAAAAGAGCAAACATGGGTTAGTCGCATTAGTTTTACGTGGTGATCACCAACTGAACGAGGTCAAAGCAGAAAAGCTAGTTGGTGTATTTGCTCCACTGACCTTGGCAAGTGAACAGCAAATAGAAGATACACTGCACTGTACCATCGGTTCACTTGGACCTCTTGGAATGACTATCCCAGTCATAGTTGATGCGAGTGCCGCTCATTTAGCTGACTTTGTTTGTGGGGCTAATGAAGAAGGTTTTCACTACACAGGCGCAAACTGGTCAAAAGACTCAGTTAAGTTCAAAGTTGCCGATATTCGCAATGTGATCGCAGGTGATGCATCGCCAGATGGCGAAGGCACGATAGAGATAAAACGTGGTATTGAGGTAGGTCATATATTTCAATTAGGCGATAAGTACTCGCAAGCTACAAACTGCGGTGTATTGGACGAAAATGGTAAACACAAAATACTCAGTATGGGTTGTTATGGCATAGGTGTATCACGCATAGTTGCTGCAGCAATTGAACAAAACCATGATAAATATGGGATCATCTGGCCAGACGCCATCGCACCTTTTAAAATTGCTGTTGTTCCAATGAATATGCACAAATCACCACGTGTCAAAGAAATAGCCGAATCTCTATACGCACAATTAAATAAAGCCGGTATAGACGTGTTATTTGATGACAGAAAAGAACGCCCAGGCGTCATGTTCAATGATATGGAGCTTATTGGAATACCCCATACAATAGTGATAGGTGAACGTAACCTTGATGAAAATAAAGTCGAGTATAAAAATCGTCGTAGTGGTGAAAAACAATTAATTGAAATCAATTATTTGGAAAAATTTGTTAGTAATTTATAAGTAATTAACAGTCTCAGAAAAGGCGCCTTTATGGCGCTTTTTTATTATATAAAACAACGCAATAAAAGCTTATATTCACACATACCTTTGCCAATAGAGCTATACTGAATCAATTTCGTTTTAGTGATATCTTTTGTTCGATTGATGCAAATAGCTTACTAATGAGAGCATAAATGCAAGTGACCTTTTTTGGCGTACGCGGATCTTGTCCTGCCCCTGGCCCTGAGTTTATTAAATACGGCGGCAACACTGCTTGTGTACATGTTTGTTTAGAAGACGGCACCGATATTATTTTAGACGCAGGCACCGGCATAAAAAATCTTGGACAGAAGTTGATAAAACAGACTAATGATATCCATTTGTTGCTGACGCACAATCATTGGGATCATATCCAAGGATTTCCTTTTTTTGCGCCAATTTATCAACCTCAGAGAAATATATTTATTACCCCGGGTCAGATTACATTTAACGCAGACCATGCCATTTTAGAACAAATGAGTGGTAGCTACTTCCCAGTAGATTACAAAACACTACCATCTAATATTCAAATTATACCACAGCCTAAAGAGGTCAATAATTGGGAAATTGGTGGAGCGAAAATTAGTCGTTTAGCCATCAACCACCCTGGAAGTGGTAGTTCATTTTGCATAGAAGCGGATGGCAAGAAAGTAGCCTACATCACTGACAATGAGTTATACCCTCCCTACAAAAGACATACTGACTTTTTAGATTGGGTTGAGTTCAGCCGTGACGCTGACCTCATTATTCATGATTCACAATATATGATTTCAGATATGCCAGCTAAGTCAGGCTGGGGACACTCAGTAGCAGAAGAGGCCGTTAAATTAGCCATGGGCAGTCGCGCTAAACGTATGGCGTTATACAGCCACGACCACATTCGCACAGATGATGAAATAGCAGAGATAGTCAGTCATTGCCATGAAATCATCGAAATTGGTGGTGCAGACTTAGACCTTTTTGCCGCAGCCGAAGGTTTAACACTTACATTATAGATAACAAGGTTTGGAAGTAACTATCGCTATCAAGGCTTACTTTTTTGAATATAGTTTCCGAGGAGACTGCGGCGGCCATCAACAAAAAAGTTGCGAATATGACTCACAAACAACTTTAACAAACCAGATTTAAAACTATCAATATTTTGGTGATCTACCCCAATAGTCATTTTTACAATATGGCCACCACACATTCGATTTTATGCCATCAGAAATAAAAATCCCCACACATAAGTGATACATAATAAAATGAATACAAGATTACTGAGCTATTTATTGTTTGAGAAAAAATCGTACCTAGAGTGAATGGTTTTAGGATTTTAGAATAGATTAATTAGGCAGCAAAAGTTTTTGTTTTTATATGTGTTCTTATGCTCCTAGGGGGTGCTACATATTATGAGGTCACTGCCGTTCCAAAGCATCTCATGATCATAAATACCTACTCTTCACCAGCAACAGTATCTACTATGACGTAAATACATACTGGTAATTATTTGGTTACAAACAGCTAATTATTTTTAACA
>JBNMPD010000285.1:0-3429 GCA_051276225.1 Flavobacteriales bacterium | reverse complement strand
TATCTTGGAGAATCAGGAAAAATATCGAAAGAGGGTAATGACCAGCAGCAACGCTACAGAACGACAATCTTAGATTTACCTACTGACAGTAATAAAGGGACCCTGGTGATTTATCTGTCGAGTCATACATCTGTCCGTGCCGGCTTATTCGCGAGCCCTGTTATAAAAGAACACCAGCAAGTAAGCCGAAGTATCTATATCGATTTGGCGAGTAGGGTTTTACTTATTGGTATGGGTATTTTTGTGGTTATGCAAAATTTAATTTTTTATGTTCAACGGCCAAAAGAAAAAACACTAATTCTGTTAGCGACATTTGGCTTTGCAGGATTAATGCGAGGCCTAGTGTCTTCGGACTATTTCTATGTCTTCGTAGGAGACCCCAATCTATTTTCTGCTATTTCTAAACTCGAATATTTGTTGCTTATTTGGCCAGCGGTAGCGGGTGGGCATTTTTTTGCAAATCTTTGCCCATTTAGAGGTGACAAACAGTATGTACAAGGTAGTTATCTCATATTGATAATCAGTATTATGTTTACTTTGCTGTTACCTATAGAAACCGTTATGCATTATTTGTATGTGTATCAGCTGATATTGTTATTCATTGTGACATGTGTTTTGGCAATTGTTGCTAACGGTATTATGAAAAAAATGCCAGGCTCTCGAGCTCTAATGATAAGCCTGTTGCCGTTGGTACTTGCGGTGTGTAATGACATATATGCGACATCTTCCAATCAATACAATTTGTTTATTACTGAATATGCTATGTTTCTGTTTTTTATCGTGAACTCTCAAATTCATGCATCGAATTATTTGAGAGCTCTGAAAACCGCGGAGCATCTGTCTACTAATCTGCAACGAGAAGTTGATCTCAAAACCGAAGAGTTATCAATTCGCAACAAAATATTGGAAATTAAAGCAGTAGATTCAGATCTGCAACGCGACAAAATAGAAAAACTCTCACAAATTGACCATTTGACCGGATTGTTTAACAGAAAAACATTAGATGAATACTCTGCAGCTCAGTTCAAATATGCTCAGAAACATCAACTTCCTCTCTCCGTTATCATGATGGACATTGATAATTTTAAGAACGTAAACGACAAATATGGGCATGGTGTTGGTGACAGTTGTCTTAAGTTTGTCGCAGATTACCTAGCAAATTTCGGACTACGTAAAGACGATCTTGTCGCTCGCTACGGCGGTGAAGAAATCTTCATATTACTACCTAATACTTACTCAGTTGATGCTGGAAATATGGCTAGGCGAATTTGCACAGGGTTAAGCCAAAAACCATTTGTTGGTGACCACTCTCCCATTATGTTAACGGCAAGTTTTGGTGTGGCGGAACGTATATCTAGCAATGTAAGTCGTATTGAAGACCTCATTGACGAGGCAGATAAGGCATTGTATCGCGCAAAGAAAAATGGCAAAAATAGGGTCGAAATTACAAAAATTACAAGTGTATAGAGTGAATAAACGTTATCTCTGTTCTAATCAACGAGCAACAGGTTTTACTTTGTCAGAACCTGCTGAACCTGCGGGATCAAGAGCGGTTTATTTAAGTAACTTCACTAAATTTTTTTTGAAATGTATCGGCTTTCTATCACCCCCTTGGATTTCGAGCGCTGACCCCGCAGAGCACTCGGATTGTTTCGACGATTTGTTCAAGTTCATCAGCATAGATAGTGAACCTATGTCGCGCTTCATTAACGACTAAAAGTCATAGGTTGCTCTGTAAGTAATCACGCACATACGAGGATTGTCGTCGTCTTCCGGACACCCCGGCTTAATTTCAAACTCTTCTGCTATTAGCAATGACTTTTCTTCATCACATCGTTCTTTGGGTACCACTTTTTCAATCCAATTACCGGTAGTAGACATCGTTTTTCTCCTAGTTAATTTGTCGTTAAGCAATCACTTTACACACTTGTTTTAAGTGCGTTACCAGTGCTTTTTTACTTTCTTCCGTACCATCAGTTGTTCGGACAAAGCTTAGGTACCACTCTGATGGGCCTTTTAATCCCTTATAACGATATAATAATGTGCTCTTATCAGGCTCGCTGATATCAAGTTTTGATATTTCATTGAATTTAACTTCTGCACGGTCTAAAAAAACGTCATCCTTTATAATATTGAGATACCTTGCAGCCGTCCAAATAGAAGGTATTTTGGCTAACGGCACCTTGTCATAGCAGCCAGCAATGGCCTCAGATAACGCCCTCTGCTGGTCTTTTAATGTATCCCATTCAGCTAATGAAATTTCTATTGCACTTCTTTCAAACAAACTTTTAATACTGGGTTTATCTGCCATTGCTTTTGCCGCTTCTCCCAACGCTATATATTGCTTATCGCTGTATGGAGCTGCCGTGCTTGAGTCTCGCGTCATACTATAAAACGCCAAGGTTGACGCATACCTATTTTTGCCATTTCCATCTTTTATTAATGGAATATGGCTGACTTCTTTCCGTTTAAAACCGAATACTAATTCATTCGGAATGGGCGTACCTGTTGCAAAACCAATCTTAAAGCCTGATGTCGTATTGGTTCCAAAAAACATCACTTCATTTTCACCACTTAGCTCAGAAGTACTGCCTGGGATATAGGTGCTCGCGCCTGTTACAATGGATGCAGCCTCACCCGTTGCGTAAGTCTGCTTTATTTTTGGTGCGAAAATTTCACCATCAGACTGAATATAAGCCACTGCACTTGGCGCATCAGTCTCATAAGTAGGGCCGATATAACCTTCTTCTCTATCATAAGCGATAGATGCAGTTTGTGTCGTTGCGTCAAAATTAATGCCCACAGATGTACTAGTAACAAATAATGCTTTTGACGAACAACTAGACAATAATACTATCGTCAATATCCCTAAAAATCGTAAGTGTGTGTTCATTTTATTTCTCCTTGTGATTTCACTTCACATGATGTTGCTTGGCTTTCACCAACAGAAAATACTCCTTCTTGGTTACCCAAATAAATTGTTGATGTTTGAGAGTAGCCAAGGCTTAGACTGTTTTGATGAGGGGTTAAATAGAGCAAAAGTCCGGCATTATTAATATCGACTTTTACGTTGCTATTGTTGTTTACTTCGGTAGGTAATTCCATATTCACAAATCCAATCACTTTCCATTGACCTGAGGTTTCGTCTACATAACTAACCGCACAACCTGATATAAATAAAAGTAGAGTCGCGTAAATTAAATACAATATATGCTTTTCAGAGCATTCCTGCCCAGTAAAGAGCCAGTAAAACATCTGCTTGTTCCTATCCAAGTTTCAAGTTTGAAATCCGTAATCTCAGGGATGATTTTACGCTCACCTATTACAGTAGAGCCTAGGTAAGAAAATTGCTAATATAAAATATAAAATTGGCAATAAGTAATATCAGGGTCAGAGTGAGCCTAAACTCACAACTTATTGATTTTTAAT
>JBNMPD010000284.1:0-3496 GCA_051276225.1 Flavobacteriales bacterium | reverse complement strand
TTTATAGTCAAACCTCTTTAAAAGAAGTAATTCTCAGTGTGAATTACTCGTTTGCTATTGATGGAAAAGATCCAGAGTTAAAAATTTCTACCATTAAAAAACCTGCTGTTTGATATACATTGCGTACTTCTATGACTAGAGGATTTATATATACTCTAGTCTCATGATTTTGTTTAGGAAATGAATCATTAACTATTTTTCTACTACTGCTACTGCTAAACGTCTTAATCTTGAGGCGAAGGTTCTTTTTGCTAAGCTTAAAGAAGTTAACTTTATCGTGCGCGACACTAATAAATGGGTTTTGACTGCAAAGGGTAAGTTGGCGGGAGGAAGAATTAAAATCTCTATAAAGCTTGGTGACTACATTGAATGGCCTGAAAATTTTGATGTATCTCAATTACCAGCGCATCAAAGTCCTGATATGCCTGTTGAACTGGTTAGCTCAACTAAGATGGGCAAAGAATTGGGTCTCTCAGCAAACAAATTAAATTATATTTTTTCAGAGCTTGGGTGGGTTAATAAAAATTTGAAGGGTTGGGTTGTCACAGAGCAAGGGCTCAAACATGGCGCGGTTCAAAACGAAGATACTCGTTCAGGTGTGCCTTATGTGAGGTGGCCAGAAACCATAACTCAATCTAGGTTGTTGCTCAGCGCCATAAACGATATTACTGGTTCGAATATCCCATCACTTACTACAGCGGATGATATTAAGAACATATCAACTACTATAGAGTTTACACAAAAACTTGATACGCAATATCGGGCGACTGACGGGCACTATGTTCACTCTAAAGCTGAAATGTTAATTGATAACTGGCTGTATATAGCTGAAATAATGCATGCTTATGAACGAAAGTTACCGATTGAAGAAAACGTATTCTGTGACTTTTACATCCCAACTGGCAAAGTTTATATCGAGTATTGGGAAAACGATGATGATCCTAAGTATTCAGCCCGTAAAGAAAAAAAATTAGCTGTCTACAAAAAATACGGACTCAAACTTATTCAATTAGATGACGCTGATGTGCAGAATTTGGATGATATATTACCGCGGTTGTTGTTGAAGTTTGGAATACAGGCTTATTAATGATTAAGTCCTTATATTGTAAGGTTCACAATCTGGGCTCCAGTCTGCCCTCAAGCAATCCATAAAAACACTGTTTTCCTTCACTCTCAATACATTTTATGGCTGCTAATTTATATTGGCAAACAACAAATAATCTTAAAACGCCATTGAATGTTAAACTCAATGGCGTTTTATTTTAGTTTCCGAGAAGTATCAACTCTGATTTATCTTCTCACTAAGATTATCAATAACATCTTGAGCACCATAGCTGTCTTCGTTAGGTTTTAAGCCTTTACCCATGCGTATTTCCAAAATACTGTGTACTTCTTTGCGGTCATTATTGATACCAGTATTAATATTTACACCTACTTCTGTGGATGGACGACTACGGGTTTCACAGGTCAACAATCCACAATTTCGTTCAATCTGACGGGTTTGCATAAAACCAACGGACGATCTAGCTTGCTGTTTTTCTGACGCCACAAACGTTTCTTTGCTAGTGACTACAAACCAGTCGTAACCTTGTTTCTGAGTTAATTCAGCAGAGCGCAATAGTGCGTAGTCTGACGCATCGGCTACCAATTTTGAGTGACTTTTAAACTGCACCCGGTATCGGTCATCGGTGATTTTTTGCTCACTGTAACCCACAGAACCATTTGTAGCTAAACGGTAATCAGGCTTTGAAGTACAGCCTGATACTGAAACTAATACTGTAAGTGTTAACAACGTCATTAAATATTTCATAATTCACCTCTATTTTGATTGTTAAATTGCCATTTATTATTGATTGCTTGTTGTTCTTGATTTCTATCAAGTGCAGTGCCACTGATCATTTCATCAATCACTACCTCCAACTGCTGGCTGCTTGAAGCCGTTTGATAATCACCAGTAATCGTTTCACCTTGCTCGGCATATTGAGCTTGTAATCGCCAACCGCTGGTTTGTTTACAAGCGATGTTGGTAGAGCGGCGGTCACTCTTGGCCACTTGATACTGGCGACACAATTGTCCTTTTCGATTGGCAAAACTTAATTGTGCTTTCACCTTTCTCCCATCAGTGAGGTGAGTAGTTTCTCCACTTAATTCAGTGTCTAACACTGCCGCGATATCGGTGGAAAAATTAGGGTTAGTAGCTTGCTGTGATAAATTCAACATAAAGATACTTGCCACCAGTGCAACACCCGCTGCCATGGCATAAGGTGTTTTTATATCAGCAGTCCATTTTTTCCAAACTGAAATGTGTAGCACATTACTCACAGCTAGGGTTTTATTACTGTTGACCATGCCATCCAGTTGTTGTGCCAGTACTATTATTTTTTGCGGTACCTCAGTATGATCAATTTGCTGAGCGTGTTCTAACACCCACTGATCTACCTGAGCTAATTCAGCCATGCGCATAACCAGATTATCATCAGTTTCAAGGGCCAACCGAACCTGTTCCATATCTTCAAGCGGTAATTCCGCATCTAAAAAGCCACTTAACATGTCATCGCTGATGTTCATGTACTTTCCTCCCACTCTTGTGGCCTGACCAAATTCAGCAAAGAATTTCTGGCTCTTGATAAGCGGCTCATAACGGTACCGATTGGAATTTCCAAGATTACAGCCACATCTTTGTAGGCCATACCTTGTAGGGCAACTAGGGACAAAATTGAACGCTGATCATGTGGCAAGGTGTTCATCGCAGAATTGACCGAAGTCAGCAATTCTTTTGACTCATACTGTTTTTGCTGTTCTGCTACAGCTTGCTCTTGTATCTCTGGGGCTTGTGTTGCATTTTGTCTGACTATGCGCGAACGATATTCATCTATCCATACATTGCGACACACTTTAAATGCCCATTTAAGGATCTCTACATCGTCAGGCAATCCTTTAGTTAATATTTTTTCAAACGTGGCTTGCACTAAATCATCCGCATCTGCATTGCTACCGGTTAGTGAATAGGCAAAGCGCCGCAACATGGGTATGATATTTTCAAACGATTCATTCATTGTTGTTACTCTTGTTTTATGTCCCATTTACAAAGATGACGAATGGGTCTGACTTTTATTCCAAAAATAATGAAATTTATTTATTGCTGAAACGTTTACTGTTTATATTTAGCATTTTTAGTTCGAGGTATATATGACACTACGCAAAGTCACATTAGCCACTCTGCTGGCTTTCAGCCAAATGACATCCGCACAAATTGTGAATACCGATGCGCTTGTAAAACAAGTTGATCAGCTGCAACGTACCGCTCAGCGGATGGAAAATAGTCTCAGCCAATCTATTAATGTTCGCCCATTTTCGTTAAGTACACTACCGTCAATAGCGGGGTTAGTCACTGAACCACTTGCTGAGTTACCTAAATCTCTGCCAATTGGCCCAGATGTAATGAACCCAATTCTGGTGGATGTGGAAGTAGAAAATGGTTTCAGAGCAGTTAAAA
>JBNMPD010000283.1:0-3536 GCA_051276225.1 Flavobacteriales bacterium | reverse complement strand
ATTAGAGAAGGAATTAGAAAATAGTTTAATAAAAAAATTAGAAAAAGGAATACAAACATTATGAGCATCAGTCTTTCAAGTCATGTATTAGATACCACGTTGGGTAAACCCGCTGCCAATATGACATTAGCTTTAACCACTCTTGATGGAACAATTATTCAGGCACACACTGATAAAGATGGTCGTTGTAACCAATGGCAAGATTATTCTTTTCAAGCAGGTGAATATTGTCTTCGATTTTTTACAAAAGACTATTTATTAGCGCACCACAGCAACGCTTTTTATCCCTTTGTAGATGTACATTTTGAGCTTACTGAAAATGGTGGGCATTATCATGTGCCACTGCTTATTTCGCCTTTTGGTTTTAGTAGTTACCGTGGCAGTTAGTCTGGTATTTATTGTTACAGTTAAAGACAGTTGAATACTGTTAAAGAGATCCCCTATTTATGATAACTCATGCTTATCGCGCTTCGATATTACATTTCCCAGAGCAAAGTTATAGTCCCAAACTCGAATATAACTACTTTGAAGACGGGCTTTTAGTTACGCGTAACGGCAAGATAGAGTTTACTGGCGAATATAAAAGTAATATAAATCAATATATTGATGCAGAACTCCATGATTATTCTGGAAAATTACTGTTACCGGGCTTTATTGACAGCCATTTGCATTTTCCACAAACAGAAATGCTTGCCAGCTTCGGCGAACAGTTACTTGATTGGTTAACTGATTATACTTTTCCAGTGGAGCGTAAGTTTGCTGACAGCCACTACGCCGATCATATAGCTAAGATATTTATCAAACAACTACACCGCCATGGCACCACCACAGGCATGGTGTATTCGTCGGTTCACAAACAAGCCGCCGATGCGCTTTTCCAAGAAGCATCGAGTTACAACATGTTATTGATTGCCGGTAAAGTATGTATGGACAGGCATTGCCCAGATTGGCTTCAAGACACCCCAAAAAGCGCCCAACAAGACAGTGCCGATTTGATAGAAAAATGGCATAACAATGGCCGATTAAGATATGCCATTACGCCACGTTTTGCGCCTACCAGCAGTGCTGAACAATTACACGCTTTAGGTGAATTGGCTCAGCAATACCCGGATGTGTTTATTCAAACTCATTTATCTGAAAACCATAATGAAATCGCTTGGGTAAAAGAATTATTCCCAGAACGAAAAAATTATTTAGATGTTTATGATCATTATGGCTTACTTAGAAAAGGGGCGGTGTTTGGACATGGTATTCATTTAGAAGAAACAGAATGGCAGCGCTTACAAGAAACCCAAGCAAGCATTGCGTTTTGCCCTACTTCAAACCTATTTTTGGGCAGTGGCCTATTTGATTTAGCCAAAGCCGAGCAACACCATATTCCTGTTATGCTGGCGACGGATGTTGGCGGTGGTACCAGTTTTAGTATGTTAAAAACCATGGGGGAAGCTTACAAAATTTGTCAGCTTAAAGGTAACCAGATGGATCCCATGCATGGTTTGTATTTAATGACCCAAGGCGCAGCAGTGGGATTAGGTCTAGAAAATGAAATTGGTAACCTTAATCCCGGTACCGATGCAGATTTTGTTATTCTCAACCCAGAATTTGATGAGCTCAGTGCGTTACGTTTTGAAAATTACCGCACCCCTCAAGACATAATTTTTGCATTGAGCATGTTAGCCGATGATAGAGCCATAATGGCCACATATGTAGCTGGTAAAGCCGTTTACCAAGCTGATAAACAAATATTAAAAGGTGCACAATAATGTTACTTGATTGGATTTCGTTATTTCTTCGTTGGTTTCATGTTGTCGCTGGTGTGGCGTGGATAGGCGCCTCGTTTTATTTTATCTGGCTAGACAATAACCTACGCACTCCACCTGATTGGAAAAAACAAAAAGGCATCAAAGGCGATTTGTGGGCCGTTCATGGTGGTGGCTTTTACGAAGTAGCTAAATACGAGTATGGCCCTGAAGTCATACCTGAAAAACTACACTGGTTTAAGTGGGAAGCCTACACCACTTGGATCAGCGGTTTTTTATTGCTTGGCTTGGTTTATTATCATGGAGCAGCCATCTATCTAATTGATAGTTCAGTGATGGACTTGACCCCCGCTCAAGCAATAAGCAGAGGTTTAGGATTGATTTTTGGTGGGTTATTTATTTATGAATCTGCTTGTCGTAGCCCGTTAGCAAAATACCCAAAAGTATTTGGCATTATGGTATTGATACTTATTGCAGCGGCTAGTTATTTAGCCACTCATTGGTTTAGTGGCCGAGGAGCATTTATTCATGTAGGAGCATTAATTGGAACCATTATGGCGGGTAACGTGTTCTTCAAAATCATGCCGGCTCAGCGACTCATGGTTGACGCGGTGACTAATAAAACAGAGATTGATCCTAGTTGGGGATTGGGTGCCAAGTTACGTTCAGTTCATAACAACTACCTTACCCTACCCCTATTATTTATTATGATCAGCAATCATTATCCTATGACTTATCAGCATGAAAATGCTTGGTTAATATTGATGGCAATTGGTGTAGTCTCAGCTTGGATACGTCATTATTTCAACCTTAAACATATTGGTATCTCTCGCCCATCGATACTTGTCACTGGCTCTATTGGCATGATAATCATCGCAGGTATGGTATCAATGCCTGCTGCTCCTCAAATGGATACAGCCGCCGCAAAAACAGCAGCACCTGCCGTCGAGCTAAATGTGCAACAACAAGCGGTATTTGATGTTATACAAACTCACTGTGTAAATTGTCACGCGGCACAACCTACAGATGACATGTTTGTTATTGCACCTTTGGGTTTAATGTTTGATACATGGCAACAGATAGAAAAGCGTGCTTCAGTGATTCATAATCGAACTGTGGTCACTAGAGATATGCCCTTGATGAATAAAACAGGCATGACCGAAGGTGAAAGACAGGTAATTGGCACTTGGTTTGAGGGCCTATCTTCTCAGTAAAAGGTCTTCTTAGTAAAAGCTCCTTGAAGTAAAAGGTTCTCAAAATAAGAAATTCTCTAATTAATGGCCTGACTGAATTAGAGGGCTTTTAATTAGGGGCCGCCATAATAACGATGTTTTGGGAATACATAGTTCACCGTCAACAGTGGCAACAATGATATGTTGCTTATTGTTGAGTATGACCTGCCCAGCATTATAATTGTGTTGATAACATTTTCCAGATGCAGATGTTATTACGCAAGCTTTACCAGCAATACAGGCATAAACCCCTAAACTGCCAAAGGCACGTAATGTGGTTAACAACTCAGCAGTGAGTTGCTGCCAAACAAGTGTTTGTTGATCCACTGTGATCGAAGGCCAATAACTGCCCTCAATTTGAACTTGGCTATTCTGGTAGTAACCATCAAGATCAGCTAGCAACAAAGATAACAAGTCAGGCGTTTGCTCGAAAATTTTATCACTAAGACTATCAAAGGTATCATCGTCATCAAGTGAAACAGCTTTTTGTAGAAGAACATCGCCAGTATCAAAATCATTACTGAGTTTATGAAGAGTGATACCC
>JBNMPD010000282.1:0-3537 GCA_051276225.1 Flavobacteriales bacterium | reverse complement strand
TATACGGTATCAAGCAAGGTTTATTAACGGTTGCTAAAAAAGGCAAAGTAAATGCGTTCTCTGGTCGTATATTAGAAATTGAAGGTTTGAGCGACTTAACCGTTGAACAAGCGTTTGAATTATCCGATGCTTCTGCAGAACGCTCAGCTGAGGGTTGTACTATCAAAATGTCTGATAAGTCTATCGCTGAATACCTCAACTCGAACGTGACTATGTTGCGTTGGATGATCAACGAAGGTTACGGTGACGCACGCACACTAAAACGTTGTGCTCGTAAAATGGAATAGTGGTTAGCTAAACCTGAGTTGATACAAGCTGATGCAGATGCAGAGTACGTTGAAATTCTCGAAATTAATTTGGCTGATATTGAAGAGCCAATTCTATGTTGTCCGAACGACCCTGATGACGCCAAATCATTGTCTGAAGTTGCTGGCACCAAAATTGATGAAGTCTTTATTGGCTCTTGTATGACTAATATCGGTCACTTTCGTGCAGCAGGTAAACTGTTACAGCAGTTCGAAGGCACATTGCCAACCCGTTTATGGATGTCACCCCCTACTAAGATGGATCAGGCCCAGCTAACTGAGGAAGGTTATTACGACATTTATGCCAACGCAGGTGTGCGCCTTGAGATGTCGGGCTGTTCACTTTGCATGGGTAATCAAGCGAGAGTTGAGCCCAACTCAACCGTGCTGTCTACCTCGACTCGTAACTTCCCTAACTTCCCTAACTGTTTAGGTGATGATGCAAATGTGTATTTGTGTTCAGCTGAAATAGCGGCGGTAGGTGCTATTATGGGTAAAACGCCCTCTACACAAGAGTACATGGCCTACGCCACTAAGATTGAATCCATGTCAGCTGAAGTATTTAAATACTTAAACTTTGACCGTATGGACGCTTTCAAAGCAGCAGCAGAGGCAGCAAAAGCAAATATTATTCCAGCACTTAATATTGCTAGTTGTTAACTAGCTAACAAGAGCCGGTATTGTTTAATAGGCGTATCGGTTTTTTTATGTGCTTTATTCTTTTTTTTTTAAGCTTTTATTTCTAAAGCTGATAAACAATTTTTGAGCAGGATGAATGATGAAACGCTCAATCAATATTATGTTGCAGTAGCTGTTGCCACCTTATCTTCTTGATGTACTGGAAATAATGTAAAGCGAAGAGTAGGCAATTAGCAGGTAAAGAGTAGGCAGTGCGATGACCGATGGTGCCGATACCAACACAAAATATTATATTCAAGAATGTATATATTTACAGCAGCGATATGAGTTAACTTATTTTTAGGCTTGGCAAACAAGCGATAAAAAAATAGGCTGTTTCCGCAAAAAACTGTAATCTAAGGTTCTGATTTTCTTTAAATAATCAAAAAATGTCTAAATTTTTTTTACCTTCAATGATTTTTGTATTTGCCTTTGTCTCTAGTTCGACCTTTGCAGATCAAACAGACACATTATTTCCCCAAATTCAGGTAAAGGTTAAGCAGCAGATCTACGCCTTGGAATATGCCAATACCTTTGAGTTGCGTGCGCAAGGTTTAATGCATAGGGAAGATATGTGTAAAAGCTGCGGCATGTTATTTAATTTTCAGCAGACCAAACGCGCCGGTATGTGGATGAAAAATACCCTTATCCCTCTCGATGTCGCTTTTATTCGTGCAGACGGAAAAATCACTGATATCAAAGCTATGCAGCCTCACGACTTAACTAATACAAGTTCATCAGAACAGGTACTTTTCGCTTGGGAAATGAATCAAGGTTGGTTTGCGAAAAATAGTATTCAAGTTGGTGATACCGTGGTTATTCCGCTGAAGAGCACACCATAATCCGGTTGTAATATGACACCTAGCTTGTGTAACTGACTCAAACTTTACAATGTTTTGTCCAAAATTAACCTGAGCAAGATGAATATACTATTCCAAAAAAGCTGATTCATACACGTTCTTTTACTTTTAAATTATAAACAAAAACTGCTATTTTTGTGAGCATTAGAATTTAGATCAATTAAGTGAAAAAAAAAGTGAGTCACATTGCATTGAATAACCTGAATGTCGCTAAATTTGGTGGCACCAGCCTAGCAAATTTTGTCGCCATGCAAAATTGCGCTAAAATTGTTAAAAATAACCCCAACACAAAATTAGTGGTTGTTAGTGCATCAGCTGGTGTAACCAACTTGTTAGTCGATATTGCGTACACCGCTATGTCGAAACAACAAATTAAACAAAAGTTAGCTGAAATTGACAATATTCAACAAGCTATTTTGCAGGCTTTAGAAAACGTTGATGAAGTAGAAGCAAAATTACAACAGTTACAAAGCTCACTATCAGACTTAGCGTTACATGAAGAAATGCTGCATCGTGCTGATTTAAAAGACGCCTTGTTATCTCATGGCGAAAGAATGTCTTCATTGTTGTTTAGTGCCGTATTAAACCAATTTGATGTGAAAGCTGAAAACTTTGATGTGCGCAATGTCCTTAAAACCGACAGTGAGTTTGGTCAAGCTGTACCTAACCTAGATCAAATAAGTGTAGCGGCTAAACAGCTTATGTTGCCTTCATTGGTAAACACGGTGCTTGTTACCCAAGGGTTTGTTGGTTCAGACCAACAAGGTAATACCACTACTCTTGGACGCGGTGGGTCAGACTTTACTGCTGCCTTGTTAGCCGAAGGATTAGGTGCTGAGACCTGTGAAATATGGACTGACGTGATTGGTGTATACACCACCGATCCTAGGATCACTGATGCAGCGCGTCCCCTTCCAGAACTCAGCTTTGAAGAAGCTGCTGAAATGGCCACTTTTGGTGCCAAGGTATTACATCCTGCTACTATGGAGCCTGCACTTAGACAAAATATCAAAGTGTTTGTTGGCTCCAGTAAAGAGCCTGAAAAGGGTGGTACTTGGATTATCAGAGACTGTGAAACTGAACCCTCTTATCGCGCTATTACTCGTCGTAAAGAGCAGGTGATGGTTACGGTCAAAACGCCTAAGATGATGTATGCCCAAGGTTTCCTACAAAAAGTGTTTACTATTATTGCCGAACATAAACTCAGTGTTGATCTCATCACAACATCAGAAATTTCCGTATCGTTTACTCTAGATAACCCCGCTAATTCTGTTCTTAAACGTCTTAATCAAGAGACGATTGAGGAATTAAGCCAGTTCTGTGATGTATTAATTGAAGAAAACTATGATCTGGTAACTGTTGTAGGTAATAACATGCATAGCGCTGCCGGAGTTTCTAGTAAGATCTTTGCCGCGGTGGCTGACTACAATTTACGGATGATTTGTTATGGGGCGAATCCGCATAATTTATCACTTTTAGTGAGTGATAAGGATAGTAGAGATGTAGTTTGTGCTTTGCATAGGGATTTACTCGAATAGAAGAAGCGTCTAGCTTCGAACTTATAGTTTTATGCAAAAGCACTAAGAGCATATTTTGGTGCTGGTAATTGAGGGGGTGAAAAAATTAAAGACAAAGCCAAATATATAAACATTGTAGAGTGGTCTGAAGTGGATAATTATTATATACAGGTTCAA
>JBNMPD010000281.1:0-3580 GCA_051276225.1 Flavobacteriales bacterium | reverse complement strand
TGCCGACTACCCTTTCCGGGACGCGCACGCACAATACGAGTATCAGCTTTAAATCCGGCCTTTTTGAGGCGCACTGTAAACAGATGATCGGGGCCTGCAGACCATATGGCCAACATGCCTTTTGGCCGCAGTGTTTTGTATATATCATCCAAGCCTTGTGCTGAATAGATACTATTGTTGCCTTTTTGAGTCAATCCTTCAGGGCCATTATCTACATCTAATAAAATAGCATCAAATGTGGGTTGTTTAATACTCAATAGTTTTCTTACATCACCAATATGTACTTTTGTACGAGGATCGTGAAGTGGATTTTTTGCGCAGTTACCAAGTGGTCCTTGGTTCCACTCCACCACTTCAGGGATAAGTTCTGCTACTGTGACTTGAGAGTTTGAAGTGACCGATTTTAATGCTGCAGCTAAGGTATACCCCATGCCTAAACCACCCACTAATACTTGTGCATTATCTGTTGAATTAAGATAAGCACAACCCAGCTCCGCAAGCACTTTTTCTGAATTATACAAGCGACTATTCATCAGTTCGCCGCGGATACCTGATAGACGAATAGAGAATTCATCTGCTCTTTGGGAAAACTTTAATTCGCCACCGTTGTTGGGAATTTGTGCAGTGCCAAGCTGAGTCCATGGGATCATAATGCTGCCTAGTAAATATGTGTATAAATAGAATTTTGGGGGACATACTTTAGCATAATTAACGATATATCCTTTAGACATTGGCTGCTACTCAATAAAAAGCCTAAGTGAGTCATTTTATGACAAAACTTGCCACTTTCTATTTGTCATCTACTATTTTTCAACTTCTGTCTTTAGCCCAATAAGGAAATGAGATGTTGATAATTCAAGAACGGTAACATTCAATAATACCTGTCTAATATGCACCATCGGCATAGGTTAACTCGTAGCTATGACTATATATTTCTAAGATATTACCAAACGGGTCTTCCATGTAAATCATACGATAAGGTTTTTTCCCTGGGTAGTAATAACGCGGCGCTTTCATGCGTTTTTTACCACCAGCAGCCACTATTTTATCAGCTAAACCTTCTACATCTGGATCTTGAACACAGAAATGAAATATACCAGTTTTCCAATATTCAAAATTATCCTCAGGGCTTTCTTGTCCCTTAAATTCAAATAATTCGACACCGATCCTATCTCCTGTTGACATATGTGCGATTCGAAAATGCTCCCAACCAGCGCCAAAAACATCAGTACACATTACGCCAATAGAAGAATCATCTTCGGTTATTTCAGTAGGTGTCATAATAAGATACCAACCAAGCACCTCTGTATAAAATTTTACCGCTGCGTCTAAATCAGGAACAGAAATTCCGATATGGGAAAATGTGCGTGGATATTGTTTGTTCATTATTTTTCTCCTGTTAATTGATTTACAAATTGTACATCTCACAGGAAAGCATTTAAAATTATCATTAATTATGTATTTAAGTATTTTTTGTAATGATAAATCAGGTCTTGCTGAACACTTTTTGTACCCTTGTTGATGTAGGTCATTTCACCCGAACAGCTGAAAAACTATTTATGACGCAGTCAGGCGTCAGCCAACATATTAAAAAGTTAGAAAAACAACTGGATAGCCAATTATTGATCAGACAAGGGAAGACATTTTCATTAACTGCGGCGGGGTATCAGTTACACCAAAAAGGCCTTGAGCTTTTACGTGCCAGTGATGATTTGGAAACGCTTATCAAACAAGATGAAGCGTATGTGGGTCGAGTCAAAATTGCCTCGCCAGGTAGTGTTGGCTTAAAGCTTTACTCTCATTTACTAGACTTACAGCAACATCACCCAGAGTTAGTGATTGATTATAGATTTGCACCCAATAAAAGCATACAACAGGCGTTAGCAGACCGAACGTTAGACTTAGCCTTGATTACAGAATTAAGTAATAACAGCAGTTTGCTCAGTGAGAAAATTGCCGAAGAACCTCTAGTGCTAGTTACCTCGAACAAGGTTCAGTCAGTGAATTGGAAAACGTTGATAAAGCTAGGGTTTATTTCACATCCTGATGCTGAGCATCACGGCAAACAGCTACTGAGTATTAATTTTAGTGCATTTGAACACGTAGAACAATTTCAATGTAAAGGTTTTTCAAACCAAATTAGTTTGATACTGGATCCTGTCAGTAGAGGTTTTGGATTTACGGTTCTTCCATTATTTGCAGTTAAAGCATATCTGCCTCAAAACACGATAAAAATACACCCATTAAAAGTATCGGTGAGTGAAAATCTCTATTTATGTGTGAATCGACATTCGATCATGTCTAATAGAACAAAGTATATTAAATCGGTCATTATCGATTATTTACGTTAATCTTATTGTATTCGACACATTTGATCCTTTTAACTTCTGAGGTCTTAAGCAACAGTGTTAATATTTATCTATAAACACTCATACTCATAAGGTTTAGAACTTTCACGATGCCAATTTCCATAAAGATATTAGGTTATGCAGGCTTAATCCCCTTCATTAGCCTAGCTGTTTTATCTAGCGTACTGACCGATAACAGCTTGGCCATTGCGTCTCTTGCCCTCTATGCTTTTGGTATTTTCACATTTTTATGTGGTGCTTGGTGGCCAACAGCTGATATGCATGACGCTAAATTTTGGCGAATTGTATTGAGTAATATTCTATTTTTAATAGCGTTTTTTACATTTTTACTGTTACCTGATCAATGGTTAGCCATCGGTGCAGGTCTTTTTATACTTGTTTGGGCGATTGAACGCTTTAGTACGTTAATTCCTAAAACCTCTGATACCTATAGTCAATTGCGCATGATCCTTACAATAGTCGCCAGCCTAAGTATGATAACAACTTATTTATCAGGAGTAGGATAAAGTGGCAAACTTGCAGTCGGTAAACATTGATCCCAAAGAAGTCGCCTATTATGAAAAGCTGGCTGATACATGGTGGGACTTACATGGTCCTTTCTGGCCTTTACACAAGCTTAATGCATTAAGGATTGAGTGGATATTGGAGCAGCTAAAAGCACAAAATTATAAGCAGCAGCCGTTAGCTGAATTAAAAGTGTTGGACATAGGCTGCGGTGGGGGCATATTAAGTGAGTCCTTAGCAAAACAAGGAGCAACGGTTACAGCAATTGATGTCGTCGAAAAAAATATCAGAATAGCGAAATCACATGCAAAGCAGAATGAACTTAAAATTGACTATCAGTTAATCAGTGTTGAACAAATGGTTGAAACCAAACAACAATTTGACATAGTGTTTAATATGGAAGTGGTAGAACATGTGCCGGATGTGAATAGTTTTGTTCGTGCCTGTAATGCATTAGTTAAACCAAATGGTGCACATTTCATTGCCTCTATCAATCGTAATTGGTTGGCTTATTTCATTGCTATTTTTGGTGCGGAGTATGTCACCAGATTGTTACCTAAAGGTACACATCATTACAGTAAACTGGTTAAGCCAACTGAGTTATTCTGTTTATTGGAAGCTGATGGCTTTGAGTTAACGGCCACTACTGGTGTAGCAGTTAATCCCATCAAACGCAGTATGAAGTTAATCAAGCCTACTTGGGTAAA
>JBNMPD010000280.1:0-3607 GCA_051276225.1 Flavobacteriales bacterium | reverse complement strand
ACAGGACGTTAAAATGAAAGCACACCATTTAGTCAAAATATTCGCCTTGTTGCTGATATTCTCACCGTTTGCTAATGCTGAGAATACTGCTGACAATAGCCGTAAGTTACCTATCGACGAAAGCTCAACCACGAAACATAGTACCAAGGTTAACGGTAACAAATTCGACTACACTGCCACTACAGGTACTCAACCCGTATGGGACAGTGAGGGTAATCCAACCGCCAGTTTGTTTTATACTTATTACCAACGCAGCGATGTTAAGAATAAAAGCGCACGACCTTTATTAATTTCTTTTAACGGTGGCCCAGGTTCAGCATCGGTTTGGATGCATGTTGCCTACACCGGCCCACGTGTTTTAAATGTTGATGACGAAGGATATCCATTGCAGCCTTACGGTGTTAAGACCAATGACTATTCAATTTTAGATGTTGCCGATATTGTTTTTGTTAACCCAGTTAATACGGGTTATTCACGAGTTTTACCCGACAAAGAGGGCAAGATGCCTTCGAAAGAACAACAAAAATCGATGTTTTTTGGTGTCAATGCCGACATCAAGTATCTAGCCGACTGGGTAAATACTTTTGTGACCCGGAATGAGCGCTGGCGTTCACCAAAATATTTAATCGGTGAAAGTTATGGTACTACCCGTGTTTCAGGCTTAGCGTTAGAACTACAATCACGTCAGTGGATGTATCTAAATGGCGTGATTCTTGTGTCGCCAACCGATATTGGCATTAAGCGCGACGGACCGGTAAAGGCCGCAAATCGCTTACCTTATTTTGCAGCTGCTGCCTGGTATCACCAAGCACTAAAGAGCGATTTACAGCAAAAAGACTTATTAGATATTTTGCCTGAAGTTGAAAAGTTTACTATTGAGCAATACATACCTGCACTCGCTAAAGGTGGCTTTATTAGCCCGGCAGAAAAACAGGCGATAGCTGAAAAAGTCTCTTATTATTCAGGACTTTCGGTCACTGAAGTATTACGCAGTAATTTAGATATTAGCGCTTCCTATTTTTGGAAAGAACTATTACGTGATCGTGAGCAAACAATTGGTCGTTTAGATTCACGTTACTTAGGTATTGACGAGAAAACAACCGGATCACGTCCTGACTACAATGCGGAATTAACGTCATGGTTACACAGTTTCACTCCCGCCATTAATTACTATTTACGTGAAGAGTTAAACTATAAAACAGACATTAAATATAATATGTTTGGTGATGTACATCCGTGGGATCGCACTAACAATAATACCGGTAAAAACTTACGTTTAGCGATGGCACAAAACCCTTATTTAAATGTTATGTTCCAAGCAGGTTACTACGATGGTGCGACTAACTATTTTGATGCTAAGTACACTATGTGGCAGTTAGATCAAAGTGGTAAAATGCAAGACCGCTTGTCTTTTAAAGGCTACCGCAGTGGTCATATGATGTACCTTCGCTATGAAGATTTAAAAGCGGCGAATGATGATATTCGTCAATTTATTAAAGCGTCTTTACCTGATAATAAACAAGCCGCTAAATATAAAGCTGCTTCGCCACGATAAATTATCTTAGCACTTAAAAGCAAGCCGATTAAGTTATCATTTACAACTTAATCGGCTAATATGTTATTCCTCTTCATCTACTTCTTTAAATCTTTTTGCCGCATCATTTTTCTTATAAACCTGCTCCATAATAGGTTCAAAAGAGTTAGGATGGATATTACCAATAATATTGACAAATACCGCCTCATTATCTGAAAGTGACAGTACAACTAAACCATCAATTACTTCACCGTTTGACTTGATGAACATCAGTGAGTAATCAGTTGATTCATCATCATTCATTCTTACTACATGTTGCCAACCATCGGCACGTAAATTATCTTGAGTTTCAATGAAATTATCTTTAAACAACTCACTGTTTTTTTCAACGTTATAAACACTTATACGAACACCATCTACGTCATCCAATAAAGCATCAATTTCTGGGTCTTCATCAGTATCAATAACCCAACGTGCTGTGCCAATAGCTAATGGACCTAAAGACAAGTTTATTTCGCTGTCAGCTCGCCACCAATAAGGTGATTCAATATCGGCATAGCCAGCATGACTGTGAAGTCCCCCTGCGGTAATGCCACAACCGGTTAAGAAAAAGCTTGCTGCAACTGCTAATAGCAAGGTCACTTTCTTTAAAAAATAGTGAGATAGTTTCATGGTTTACTCGTTATTTTAAGTCAATATCAATGTTAAGTGATTTGGTTACTTTATTAATTTGTGCCGGGTCTATTTCACCAACAATGTTAATAAATACCGCTTCACGACCGTCTTTATCACTTTTATTGTTAATAACCATAACGACTAAACCATCCATAAGGTCATCTGTGATTTTGGTGAATACTCGTACCTTTTCATCTTCTTCATTGACCGAGACAATAGGTAACCAGTTTTTAGATTGAATATCTTTGCTGACTTTTGCAATTAAATCTATTGCCGGTTGATCGCTACCTTTCATATTATAGATTTGTACACGAACGGCTTTTAACTTGCTGATTAATTCTGATGCTTCTGGATCAGACAGATTAATTTTGCTAATAAAACCTAACATGGTTTTATTTAAATTAACCATCACTTTAGGTTCACCATAAACTGAGTTAAGGCTGGCAAAGTCTACATAACCTCGCTCTTTGGTAATGTCGTCGGCAAAAGCTGAACTGCTCATTAATAATGATGAACTAAATAAAATAAGTGCTGATAATAATTTTTTCATGATGTTTCCTTAAAATGATTAAGCGGTTTAAATAAACCTTGGTTCAATGGTTGTTGTATATTTTCGTCAAATGTTTGCTTTATTTGCTCTGTTGATATTTTTTTAGCGAATGATATATATTGCAAAGCGATTGCTAACTCTTGTTCTGCATGTTGTATTTCTGCCAGTGATGGCTGTTTATCTATAGGATCACTTAGCATATGGGTGTTGAGTAAAGCGACAGCGGTAACTGTTGCGGCTAACGCACTGAGTTTTTTCCAGCCAGACGTAAAGTAGCCAAAAATCACATGACTGCTTGTTTCAGTTTTGCTAATGCCTTGTAACTTGTTTTTCAAATCAGCTGATAAAGGCTGCAAACCTATGTCATTTAAATGTTGTTCAATATGTAACGCTGTTTCCAACTCAGCAATTTGTTGGTTACTAAGTTGTTCATTAGTTGATTCACTGCTCTCGTACAATACTCTTGCTAGCACACGGGTGTCAGCTGAAAGGTCATTGTTCGCTAAAAAATCATCTAATGGTTTCTGCCATGATTCTTTATTATTCATGGGTATACCCCTTTAAATTATTTCGCAATTCACGTCGTGCACGATGTAAATAGACTTTTACTTGGCTGGTGGTTAAGTTAAGTGATTTCGCCGCAATACTTTGGCTGTTTTGTTGTACATCACATAACATAATCAACGAACTATAGGGTTCGTTTAAACAAGCAATCGCCTCGCTTAACCAACGACTTAATTGTTGGTGCTGTAAATTCCCTGCCGGTTCTTCATGTTTTTGTGTCACTTGATGCTCTTCTTCAACTTGGCTGAATTCCTTACGCTTACGCAATTTATCAATACAAGCAT
>JBNMPD010000279.1:0-3630 GCA_051276225.1 Flavobacteriales bacterium | reverse complement strand
CCCACCATACTATTTGCCGCAGCGACATAAAGTGTTCGTTGGCTTCCTTGTGCAATGTCTAACATATAAGTTTTGCGGCCTATGCGAATTCCTGCATACCCAAGATTAAGCACAAAAAAAAGAAACACATCAACCCACCATTTATCTACAGATGTAACAAAGTAAAATGCCACTGAGGCTGATATACACACTAAGGTTGCATAGAGCATGGTGTGTATTGCACTTTTGTCAGCCATTTTACCCCATAAATATGAA
Source organism: Flavobacteriales bacterium (assembly GCA_051276225.1). Lineage (GTDB taxonomy): Bacteria > Pseudomonadota > Gammaproteobacteria > Enterobacterales > Alteromonadaceae > Paraglaciecola. Next base: position 3,375 of record JBNMPD010000279.1, on the reverse strand, counting down.
CTGAGAAAAGAAGCAAGTGCGCTGGCTATTATGAAATAGGGTAGTTGAAAAAAATCGTTATTGATTGCAGATGCACTAACAAAAAAGGGGGCAATCAGTGCAGCATGAAGCAATAAACAACGGCTAATAATTAACTGCCTTAAATCTGCTTGTTGGTTTATGGTTTTCCAAAGGCTTTTCCCATCATTTGAATCTTTTTTGTTATCAGACAAATTTGCTGTTAATCCAATAGATAAAAATAAGCTTACAAACATTATAAACGCTGAAAAGGTAATCAATAACTGAATTGCTTTAATGCTCATATCTTGCGGAGACAAAATTAGTAATCCAGCTGTAATGAGAGATAAAAGACCCGACATAGTTGAAGCCATACCAACCAGTTTGCCTCGCTGTCCTTTTTCAACATTTATTCCTTGTATATCTTTCATGCTTAAGGAACTGAGCGAACGTCCCAAGCTGAGAAGTAATAAACAGAATAAAATGAGTAAACCTGCTATTAAAGCTTTAGTGAATATAGCTGAAGCAAGCATAAGAAAAATGGAACAAGCCTGGATTACGATCCCCCATCTCCAAATAACTAGCCTATTTTCGATGTGGCTAACCTTTTGTTTGAGAGGCCATTGTGGGATCAGAGAACCGGACTCTCGAATAGGTACCAACATAGATACAATCCATATTGGCGCGCCTAAACTAGCTAATAACCAAGGTAAGGTAGTCTTAGCCGAAATCAATAAATCAGCGAGTTTCCCACAAGTAGCGATTGATATTAATTGTGTAAATGTTTTATGTCGATTCAAGGTGTAACCTAATTTTTTATTATAATAAGTTCTGCCCCTAAAGATAGAGACAGTTTGTCAATTTTAACAGTCGTTATTAATACTTTGCTTGAATGCAATCTGTTCCCATGCTATAAAGCGCACCGCTGAAATTAATGAAGGCTGTAGCCTAAAATAATTATCGCGAAGTAGCTAAATAAATTAGCGTAAATATCACACATACATCGACACACTTTTCGGGGTGTCCATAAAGAATTATTCTGAGTGGATCGAGAATTGGGATGTATGGAGGCCTAACCCCATATTGAGGAATCTTTATAATGGCAAATGTATCTATGCGCGACATGCTTCAGGCAGGCGTACACTTTGGACACCAAACACGTTATTGGAACCCAAAAATGAAACCTTTCATTTTTGGCTCACGTAACAAAGTTCACATCATCAATCTTGAAAAAACTGTTCCTATGTTCAACGAAGCGCTTAACTTTATTGGCGGCGTAGCTTCTAAGAAAGGTAAAATCCTTTTTGTTGGCACAAAGCGCGCAGCAAGTGATGCAGTGAAAGACGCAGCTGACAAATGCGACCAGTTTTACGTAAACAAACGCTGGTTAGGCGGTATGTTGACTAACTGGAAAACAGTTCGTCAGTCAATTAAACGTTTAAAAGAACTTGAGCAGCAAAGCCAAGACGGTACGTTTGAGAAATTGACTAAAAAAGAAGTGTTAATGCTAACGCGCGAAATGACCAAGCTCGAAACTAGTCTTGGTGGAATTAAAAACATGGGTGGTTTACCAGACGTGTTATTCGTTGTTGATGCTGACCATGAACACATCGCAATTACTGAAGCTGGTAACCTAGGTATACCTGTTGTTTCAATCGTTGATACTAACTCAAGCCCAGATGGTGTTAATTTCATCGTACCTGGTAATGATGATGCTATACGTGCCGTTCAACTTTATTTGAATGCTGCAGCTGATGCTGTTATCAATGGTCGTGAACAAAACCTAGAAGCGCAAGCTGAAAAAGGTGAGTTCGTAGAAGCTGCTGAGTAATCAGTCTAGCGACAAACGACAATACAGGTAACGAAAACATCGATACCTAATAAGAATAAATTAAACAGGGGCCGTCGCCCCTGTTTTTAAATGTTTAATTTCAAATTATTTTGCTGAGGAAACGAAAATGGCAGTGACTGCAGCCCAAGTTAAAGAATTGCGTGAGCGTACAGCCGCCGGCATGCTTGATTGTAAAAATGCATTGGTTGAAGCCGGTGGTGACATCGAGCTAGCAATTGAAAATATGCGTAAAAATGGACAAGCAAAAGCCGCTAAAAAAGCTGGCCGTATTGCCGCTGAAGGTGTGATTTTGACAAAAGTTGCTAATGGCGTAGCAACTATGATGGAAGTAAACAGCGAAACTGACTTTGTTGCTCGTGACGAAGGGTTTATCAGGTTTGGTCAACAACTAATTAAAGTCGCATCTGCGAATAAAATTAATGATATGGACACTCTTAACAACACTGAAGTTGACGGCGTTAAAGTCAGTGACTTACGTGATAATTTAGTCGCTAAAATTGGTGAGAATATCAGTCCTCGTCGTGTTGTTTCCGTTGAAGGTGATAATCTTGGTGCTTATGTTCACGGTGCTCGGATTGGCGTTATCGCAATTTTACAAGGCGGTGATGAAGAATTAGCAAAAGACATCGCTATGCATGTTGCTGCATCTAGCCCACAATTTGTGAAGCCTGAAGATGTGCCTGCTGAAGTTGTTGCTAAAGAAAAAGAAATCCAGCTTGATATCGCTCTTCAATCTGGCAAACCACCTGAAATTGCAGAAAAAATGATTTCTGGCCGTATGAAGAAGTTCACTGGTGAAATCAGTCTGACGGGTCAGCCTTTCATTAAAGACCCTTCAATATTAGTTGCAGATCTACTTAAATCAAAAGGTGCCAATGTCATTAACTTCGTGCGATTTGAAGTGGGTGAAGGCATTGAAAAGAAAGAAGAAGACTTTGCAGCTGAAGTTGCTGCGCAAATGGCAGCCGTAAAAAAATAAAATGCCTCAGGCATTAATACCAATATCAATATTAATTCACGCTGAAACATGCATTTTAATGTTGTTTGGGTATAATACTGGCACCTCTAATTGAGGTGCTTTTTTATATATGCCTATGTTGTTTTAAATCTTCAACTTTGAGACAACATGGGCATATGCAAATTAGGCTTGTAGGCCCTTTATTATTGCCGTTTTTAACACTTTAAGGAATTTCAATCTATGAGTATCGCACCCAAGTCCGCTTATCGAAGAATATTATTAAAATTAAGCGGTGAAGCACTCATGGGAGATGAAGGTTTCGGTATTGACCCTAAGGTGTTAGAGCGCATGGCTCAAGAAATCAAAGAAATAGTTGAGTTGGGCGTTGAGGTCGGCTTGGTTATAGGCGGCGGTAACCTTTTCCGAGGAGAGGGTTTAGCAAAAGCCGGAATGAACCGTGTTGTTGGTGATCATATGGGAATGCTAGCCACTGTTATGAACGGTCTTGCCATGCGAGATGCATTGCATCGTGCCTTTGTTAACGCTCGTTTGATGTCTGCCATTCCAT
>JBNMPD010000278.1:0-3636 GCA_051276225.1 Flavobacteriales bacterium | reverse complement strand
CTAAGGAGTAACTTATGTCGTTTGACCAATTAACACTCAAAAATCAGCTGTGCCATCGTTTATATATGGCCTCCAATAGCATTGTCCGTGCTTATCGTGAGTTACTTAGTGATCTCAATATCACCTACCCACAATATATAGTCATGATGGCACTGTGGGAGCAAGACAAAATTACTATTGCTGAGTTGCTGGAAAAAACAACGATAGATGGGGGTGCCATGACACAAATTTTAAAGAAAATGGCCGATAAAAATTTGCTTAATATAGTGAAAGATCAAAAAGACAAGCGTAAACGTCTTGTAAGGCTCACTCAACAAGGGCAGGCCTTAAAGACTGAAGCGGTTAACATTCCAAATAAAATAAGCTGTAAGTTTACTAGTATCGATAGTGAGCAAGCAAAGCAGCTTATGCAATTACTGGATTGTGTAGTGAATGATTTAGCTGAGTCACCTTAGCTTTCGAGGTTGATGCCTTGGAGATTGAGTACACCTCATTAGTCAGTATTTGATTAAGTTCGATTTAAGCGAATAAGCAGTGAAACTAGTGAGTGCAGGCATTAAACGCTTTTTACCTACATGAATAAGGTAAGTAATATTAGCTTCCATCGCCGATGTTCCGGCAAGACTTATTGAACTTAAAGCAGTTTCGGTCAGCAAATTGGATTGCGAAGCGCTTAGGTAACATAACCTCAAACTGAGATCACACCTTTTTGATGTGGTTATGATCACGGTATTTTTGAATCATTCAAAATATAGATCTATTCAACGTATGATTATAATTGTATCAATTTTTCGAACAGTGTTGTCTATTTCCTTGTATTGTCATAAATTAACTTAAGGCCTACAATCACCACACTTCAAATCAGACATGAGAAATACAATGGATACACAACAAACCAATAAGCACATATTAATAGTATTAACTTCACATGCTGAGCTTGGTAATACTGGTGAAAAAACAGGTTTCTGGGTAGAAGAATTTGCTGCACCTTATTATGCTTTTATCGATGCAGGTATAAAAGTGAGTATTGCTTCCGCATTAGGAGGCCAGCCACCTGTCGATCCTAAAAGTGAATTAGAAGATTTTCAAACTGCATCAACCAAGCGTTATGACGAAGACAGTGAAGTACAAGCTTTAATGACCAACACAACCCAATTAGCTGATGTTGACGCTGCCGACTATGATGCTGTTTTCTACCCCGGAGGCCACGGGCCATTATGGGACCTTACCGATAACGAAGTTTCAATTGCTTTGATTGAAAATTTCTTAGCCGCCAATAAGCCAGTCGGGGCAGTATGTCATGCCACCGCTGCATTTCTAAATACCAAAGATGCTTCTGGTGAGTATGTAGTTAAGGGCAAAGCAATAACAGGTTTTACGAATAGTGAAGAGGAAGCGGTTCAGTTGACTAATATCGTCCCCTTTTTATTAGAAGATGAATTGATTAAGCGCGGTGCTGATTATCAAAAAGTGGCTGATTGGAATGCTTTTGCGATCCAAGATGGCTTAGTAATAACAGGTCAAAATCCACAAAGCTCAGAATTAGCTGCAGAAAAATTACTAGCAGCACTCGCTTAGGTTACAACCGCCTAATTTTAAAAAAATAATGAGGAATAATATTCATGCTAAATTTTAGTTTTCAAAACACCACTCGCATTCAATTTGGTGAAGGTCAAATCGCTTCATTAAGCAAGCAGATCCCTATTGACGCAAAAGTGCTAGTGACTTACGGCGGCGGTTCAATCAAAAGTAACGGCGTTTATGACCAAGTTGTTGCAGCATTAGCCAAACATACGTGGTTTGAATTCTCTGGCATTGAGCCAAACCCAAGTTACGATACGTTGATGAAAGCACAAGACATTATTAAAGAAAATGATGTCGACTTTATTCTGGCAGTTGGCGGTGGATCAGTGGTTGATGGTTCTAAATTTATTGCTGCTGTGGCGTTGTACGAAGGGGAAGAGCCTTGGGATATCGTCAGCAAACAAGCACGTATTAAGAAAGCTTTACCACTAGCTTGTGTACTTACCTTGCCAGCAACTGGTTCTGAGTCAAATACTGGTGCGGTAGTGACTCGTAATGGCAATAAGCTACCATTCGCAAGCTCACTGGTTCGTCCTATTTTTGCGATACTCGACCCTGCGGTGACACTGTCATTGTCCGACCGTCAAATCGGTAACGGTGCTGTGGATGCGTTTGTCCACACAATGGAGCAGTACTTGACTTATAGTGTAAATGCTAAGGTACAAGACCGTTTTGCTGAGGGATTATTGCTTACTTTGATTGAAGAAGGACCCAAAGCACTGGCCCCTGAAACATCCAAAGACTTAGACGTTCGCGGCAACATTATGTGGGCGGCAACGATGGCGCTTAATGGTTTAATTGGAGCGGGTGTGCCGCAAGATTGGACAACTCACATGATTGGACATGAACTAACCGGTACTCACGGCATCGACCATGCACGTACTTTATCCATAGTATTACCTGCTGTTATGAAAATACGTAAAGAAGCAAAACGTGAAAAATTATTACAGTACGCTCAACGTGTCTGGAATGTGACTGAGGGTGATGAAGATTCACGCATTGATCGTGGTATCGAATTAACCGAACAGTTTTTTGAGAAGATGCAAGTGCCAACACGTTTATCTCATGTTGATTTAGGTGCTGCGGATATAGATTTATTGATAGAAAAACTGACGCAGCACGGTATGCTAAAATTAGGTGAACATAAAGCTGTTACACCTGATATCAGCCGTGAAATATTAGTCACTGCACTTTAATGTGACTATTGGGATAAGACTACCCGTATAAAAAAACATCAGCATAATTTGATAAACTAAGATATGCAGGTTAATTGCCATTGGACTTTAGTAACTCGTCCGGTGGGTGCGCCAACTGTAAACAACTTTAGTTTTGTTAATAGTAAAAGGCCAAGCCGGCAGTCTGGTGAGAATTTTTTACGTACGGTTTTCTTATCCCTTGCCCCCTATATGCTTGTTCGCATGAATTTATCCAAGCCATGTCACAATGGTTTAAAGATGCAAAAATCACTGATTTTGGCAAGCTTGTGATGCGAGTGGGTCCAGACAAATTATAATTGATAACGACTTTTATAGAGAAATAATATGTTAACAGTACATCATTTAAATAAGTCTCGTTCTAAACGCGTATTGTGGTTGTTAGAAGAGCTTGAAATGCCTTATCAACGAATTGATTATCAGCGCGATGCTCAAACCAATTTAGCACCCGCAAGTTTGAAAGCCGTTCATCCGCTGAATAAATCACCTATTATCGTTGACGCAGGTATCACCTTGTGTGAATCCAGCACAATAATGGAATACATTTTAGATCAAGACGCCAAAAAACGTTTGCGACCTGAAAAGGGTAGCAAAGAATATTATCAATATCTGGAATGGTCGCACTTTGCTGAAGGGTCGTTGGCATTACCGGTAATGTTTACGTTATTTATGGGAATGGAAACACGTAACGGTGACCAAAAAATGGATGGCTATATTGCAAAAGAAGTCGCCTTAGACTTTGGTTATATTGAGTCCACGTTGGCTGAGCGCGATTATTTTGCAGGCGCTGAATTCACAGCTGCCGACATTATGATGCAAATCATGCTAGAAATTGCAG
>JBNMPD010000277.1:0-3651 GCA_051276225.1 Flavobacteriales bacterium | reverse complement strand
TCAACACCAACACAAACATCAACATTAATATTCTACCTGTCTCAATAAAAATAGGTTTTTAGTGAGATTCAATAGAGCCTGATTGTAATTTGTTTTTTTCAAATAAACACTGAATATTAGGTTTGAATTTACTACCTTCTAATAGTCTTGGCGTTTCTTCTGACAACATCTCAATCATTGCTTCAGCAGCGGGTGATTGGATCGTTTTTTTGCGTGTTATTAAACAAATATTTCGATTCTCTGTTGGATTTTCTAATGGAAAAGAAACAAGGTTAGGATCATCTGGTATGGCGAGTGATGGAAGAACCGTAATACCTATGTTGGCCTTGAGCATCGCGATTAACGTTGTTGTATTGGAAAACTCATATTTTGGATTACCAATATACTGTTGCATTTTCAGAGTTTGAGTCAGCCCAGATCCTATAAAATCGTACCCTTGCAACTTGTGCCAACCCACAACGGGATCACTTTGTGCTAGTGGATGCTCTTTGTTGCAAACCATTTCATAGGTATCACTTAGAAAAGGCAAAAAATTAAGTTTTTTGTTAGCATGCCAAATACTGCCAATACCAAAATCTACCTCATTAAACTCAATACGCTGCTGCACTCCTTTGGAGTTATCATCATATAAATGGATGCTGATGTTAGGATATTTTATGGTAAAGGCTTTAATAATATTAGGTAAGATATTCGTCGCAATAGAGGCCACTACAGCAATACTGACATGACCACTTCGACATTCTGATACCCCAGCCATATCGGATATCGCTATGTCAAAATCTAGGACTAATCTATTGGCGACAGGCAAAAAGTTTTTCCCATCTTTAGTTAAAGTCACACTTCTGGTGGTTCGTTCAAAAAGTTTTAAATTGAGATAGGCCTCTAATTGTTTTATTGACAATGTAACGGCTGGTTGTGTACGTGAAAGATTTTCAGCAGCTTGGTTGAAGCTGCCATAACGTGCCACAACAATAAATGTTTTCAGATGGTTTAAAGTAATATTATGATATTTGATGGTGAAACCTTCGCTGCATTTGTTGGCACATTATCACGCAAGAATATATTAGCTTAACTGATTAATCTATATGATAATTTGATTGGACTTATTAAAGCGGTTACGTTGAAATTAAATAATATTAGTTCCTATTGTTTTAGTAAGTAAACGGTAAGGGCATTAATCATTGAAAATAAACACCTTTGTGCTGATCAGTATGATGCGCAACAAAGGATAAAGATTTAATTAATTATTACCTATGGACTTATGATATGAAAGATAAAAAACACGCTAATTTTATTAATGGTGAATGGGTAGATAGCAAAACCTATCTTACCAATTCTAGTCCCTCTGATTTGGAAGATATAATTGGTTTATATGCTCGAGGCGATGCTGCAGATTGTGAAAAAGCAATCACTGCTGCCAAACACGCCGCACCAGCATGGGCCGAGTCTGGGCTAGAACAGCGTAAAAAAATTCTTGATATGATTGGTACTGAATTAATTGAACGTAGCGTTGAAATAGGCCGAATTTTGGCAAGAGAAGAAGGTAAAACAGTAGCAGAAGGCACCGGTGAAGTTTTCCGTTCTGGTCAGTTTTTCCAATATTATGCAGCAGAAACATTACGCCAAATGGGTGAAGTGGCAGACTCTGTTCGACCAGGTGTTGATGTTGAAGTAAAACGTGAAGCTCTAGGTGTTATCGGCATTATCACACCATGGAATTTCCCAATGGCAGTAGCCGCTTGGAAACTTGCACCGGCCTTAGCATTTGGTAATACCGTCGTATTAAAACCAGCTGAGCTTGTACCTGCAAGTGCTTGGATACTCGCCGAAATTATTAGCCGCTCTGGTTTACCAAAAGGTGTCTTTAATTTAGTGATGGGACCTGGTCGAGAAGTCGGTGAGGCAATAAGTACTTCCAAGGATATAGATGCGGTCACTTTCACCGGATCAGTTCCAATTGGCCGTCGCATAGCAAGCAATGCTATAAAAAATATGGCAAAAATCCAGTTGGAAATGGGCAGCAAAAACGCCTTAGTGGTATTGAATGATGCAGATCTTGATGTGGCTGTTCAATGTGCCATCAACGGTGCTTTTTTTGGAACAGGGCAAAAATGTACCGCCTCTTCTAGGTTGATTGTTGAAAAAGATGTACATGATAAGTTCATCGAGATGATGATCGCTGCAATGCAAAAGTTAAAAGTGGGTAACCCTCTGGCTGAAGGTATGCAAATTGGTTCAGTCGTTGACGAAAAACAATATAAACAAGTTCTAGACTACATTGAGATAGCCAAATTTGATGGAGCAACACTGGTTCAAGGTGGTGAAGCTTTAGATTTAAAGCCAAGGGGATATTACATTGCTCCCACGTTGTTTAAAGATACAACTAACGATATGAAAATTAATCGTGAAGAAATTTTTGGACCTGTAGCCTGTGTTATTAAAGCAGATGATTATGAGCATGCATTAGCGATGTCTAATGACACAGAATTTGGCTTAACATCAGGCATTATTACTCAATCTTTGGCTCGTTCAGCACATTTTAAACGTTACTCAAAATCAGGTTGTGTGATGGTGAATTTGCCAACCGCGGGTACTGATTATCATGTACCGTTTGGTGGAAGAAAGTCTTCTAGTTATGGCTCTCGAGAGCAGGGTAAATATGCCGAAGAATTTTATACTGTTGTGAAAACAGTTTATAGCAAACCTTACTAATATGGCCTTAGTTATACGAGAGAAATATAATGCAAGCTAACAATATAATTATTGATGGTCTTCAGTATATAAACTGGGATAAGAAAACATTTGAAAAAACCCGAGACAGCGGCATAAATGCAGTGCATGTGACCATTGCCTATTGGGAAAATTTTAACGAAGTGATTGAAAACATTAATCAATGGAATCAATATTTTCGAAAATTTGATGATCTGATAATGCATGCGCTTACAGCTGAAGATATTTTGGAGGCAAAACGCCAAAATAAAGTGGCTATCGTTTTTGGTTTCCAAAATTGCTCACCTATTGAAGATAGCATCGCCAATATTGAGACATTGCATAAGCTTGGCGTCAGAATTATGCAGTTGTCTTACAATAATCAAAGTTTGTTAGCAACCGGTTGCTACGAGGATAAAGACTCAGGTATTACACGTTTTGGCAAACAAGCCATTAAAGAGATGAATCGCGTTGGTATGGTAATCGACATGTCACACTCTGCTGAACAGTCGACATTAGAAGCCATCGAGTTATCTGAGCGTCCCATTGCTATCACTCATGCTAATCCAAGTTTTTTTCATGATGCGCTTCGTAATAAATCTGATAAAGTTCTTAGAGCTTTAGGAGAGTCTGGAGGTGTTTTAGGTTTCAGCATGTACCCATTTCATTTAAAAAATGGCTCAAACTGTACGCTGGATGAGTTTTGTCAAATGATCGCAAAAACGGTCGATATAATGAGCATCGATCATGTTGCCTTAGGCTCGGATTTATGCGAAAACTGGGATTACAGTAAACTAGAATGGATGCGCAGTGGACGATGGACCTTTTCAGCAGATTATGGCGAGGGTTCAGCTACTAATAAACAGTGGCCAAAACAACCAGATTGGTTCAAAGGTGCTGAAGATATTATGAATGTTGCCATTGGTTTACGCAAAGTGGGTT
>JBNMPD010000276.1:0-3759 GCA_051276225.1 Flavobacteriales bacterium | reverse complement strand
TCCGATTTTTGTTTATCAATAGTTTCAAATGCAGTATTGCTGGGTTTAAAATAATCACAAAAATTAGCCCGCTCTGTATTGCTTATATGCTCAGCACGATCTTCTTCACAGCGGCCAGAGACATAGTAAAGACACATATTACATACATGTTGATCTGCCTTGCACTTGTCACATTCTTCACGTCGTGACATTGGGAGGATGACATTGATTAGGTCCTCTTTACATTTCCAACAGACGAATTTATTAGACATAAGAAATACAGGCCTCTAAAACTGGTCAAACATAATGGTGTTGCCATCAGGATCCTTCAACACACAATGAATCGAACCTGATTCACCTTGAGTCGCAGTATCAATCGCAATACCACTGTCTTTTAGATGTTTTTCAATAGCTCTGACATCAGTTGAAGTAAATGTGAGAATATTGACCTCGAACATACCATCAAATAATCCAATCATAGTTGTATCTTTTCGTAAAACAAGCCATTTATCTGCGATAGAGCCGCACTCAGGGCGCACTCTAAATCCTAGAGCTTCATAAAATACTTTTGATTTAGTAGTATTCTTAACAGTAAGACTGACCGTAAACTGACCTAATTCCATTGAATGATCCTCATTTTATGTTGCTAGTTATTTCGAGGTGTGGGGAGTACCAAAGCACTGACCACAGAAATCAACAGTCCGATAATAAATACGGTAGCAAACATCAACACAGACTTTGTGAAATGGTTGCTCATAAATTCGGCGTTATCGGCCAAATCCGCAAGCTGTAGCTCTATTACTTTAGGTGATAGACCGCTTGAGCGAATTTTCTGCTCGGAATATTGTTGATAAGTGGTGGTGGATATTGGGTTGATAAACACTAAATAAAGCCAGTTATATAATGCAAAAACATGCGCGGCAATAATGCTGATACCTAGGCCTACTCCTAACCCGCTCATAAAACCTAAAGGGGCAGGCGCACGTTGTTGCTTATAGTCTTTTATTCCCATGATTATGGCTAACGAACTAATGATCATCACGCTGTAATCAACCATTTCGCTTATAGCAAAATTGTCAGGGGTTGTATCTAAAACTAAATGGGACACGTAAAACCCCATAACTAACGCCAAGCCATACAGTAAACCAAAGCGAATAATAGAATACATTTTGAGATTACCTCTAATATTAAAAAACACTTAAGAGTCAGTTTTTTAATGAAAATAAAATTTTTTGTTCGGTAAATTAGTGTTGGTGAAGGTCATAACTGAAAGCCATAAGTTTAGGTTAAAAATTTAGGTTGAAAGTCAAACTTAGTGATCCCAAACTTCATCCATGAAGTCTTATTAAAGGTTAAAACACCTTAATCGTGATTGACTGAACCGATACTATGAATACTTAAATCAGCACCTTTAAATTCTTCTTCTTCACTCAATCTAATCTTGGATACTTTGCTCACTAAACCATAGACCATAAAGCCACCTAATAAAGCAACAGTGATACCAGCGAAAGTGCCTATCACTTGTGCGATAAATGACACTCCACCTAATCCACCCAATGACTCTAAACCAAAAATACCCGTCGCAATACCACCCCAAGCGCCACACACACCGTGCAACGGCCATACACCTAACACGTCATCAATTATTTTAGTTTGTTGCATGATGGTAAACAATTTCACAAAAATCCAGCCCGCTATTAGCCCTACAAGTAGTGAACCAATGGGATGCATCACATCTGAGCCAGCACATACCGCCACTAAACCTGCTAGCGGCCCATTGTGAATAAAGCCTGGATCATTTTTACCAAACCATAATGCCGCTAAAATGCCACCCACCATTGCCATTAAAGAATTTATGGCTACCAAGCCACTGATACCATCCATGCTTTGTGCCGACATCACATTAAAGCCAAACCAACCAATGCATAAAATCCATGTGCCTAAAGCTAAAAATGGGATATTTGAAGGAGCAAAAGCGATGAGTCTATGGTCTTTTTCACGACCTTTGCGAAGACCTAAAAAATATACTGCTACTAAGGCTAGCCAGCCGCCCATACCATGCACTACAACCGAGCCCGCAAAATCATGAAAACTGGCCCCTGTGGTTTGTTGTAACCATGCTTGAAAACCGTAGTTACCGTTCCAAATCATTCCTTCGAAAAACGGATATATCACGGCAACAATCAAAGCTGAGGCAATCAAAAATGGATAAAACTTCGCTCTTTCAGCAATGCCTCCAGATATGATGGCAGGAATAGCTGCTGCAAATGTCATTAAGAAAAAGAACTTAACCAAGTCATAACCATTATTAGCAGTCAGTGTTTCTGCGTTGCTGAAAAAGGTCACATCGTAAGCTACCCAATAACCTATGAAAAAGTAGGCAATACAAGAAACAGCAAAATCAGTAATGATTTTCACTAACGCATTGACTTGGTTTTTATGTCTGACAGTACCGACCTCAAGGAAGGCAAATCCGGCGTGCATGGCAAATACCATAATTGCACCAATGAGTAAAAAATAGGTATTAGAACTTTGTACCAGTGTTTCAACGGCACTATTAATATCTTGCATATTGGTTCTCAGTTAAAAAGTTAAAGGTTGGAAATATGAAACGTTTTTGTTGTGCCTGTTTATCAGTTTGTTCTGAGTGGCATTCGCTACACAGCGTCATCTCCCTCCTCAGAGGTACGGATACGTATTGCGCGTTCAACTTCAAATACAAATATTTTTCCATCACCAATTTTTCCAGTTTTAGCTTTAGCGATAATAACTTCGATACAACGTTCTACTTGATCATCTGTGAGTATAATTTCAAGTTTAACTTTAGGTAAAAAGTCTATTTTATATTCTGCCCCGCGATAGGTTTCGGTATGACCTTTTTGACGTCCGTAACCTTTTACTTCTGTTACGGTCAAACCTATTATACCGGCTTCGGTTAATGCTTCTCGCACATCTTCAAGTTTAAAAGGTTTAATTATGGCTTCTACTTTTTTCACTGAATGTTCCCACTTTCTTTCTTTTATTGATTTATGAAATAGTACAATAGCTTGCCAATAAGTTGAGTTGTGCTTTTAGATTCAAAACAGATAGTTAATAACTAGGTGTTAATTAATTGTTAATTTTATTTTGTGGATTAGTTTTTTAGGTCGGTTTTTAAAAAGTTGTTTTAATAATCTGTTTTTATAACTTGTTTTTATAAAAAGTACCGATTTAAGTCAGCTCGTTATGGACGCGCAATAGCGGGACATGGAAAAATATGTAAATATATTGAAACTTAGCTAATCACGGTCGAACACACATAAATGAGCATATTAAAACGCATACAAATGATATTAGTGATTTGTTTAATCAGTGTCGGAATTGACCAAAGCACCAAGTGGTATGCCTCAGAATATTTACCTAGGTTTGAAATGACCAGCTACTGGAGCGATATGTTACGTATTGGTTACGCAGAAAATACGGGGGCTTTTTTAGGTTTGGGTAGCGGCATGTCGGATTCAGCCAAATTTTGGATATTCGTTTGTGCGGTAGGGGTGATCCTATCTGCTTTATTGATTTATATCCTTAGAACTAAAACTCAAACAGTATACGGATTGACGTCGTTAACCTTAATTTTTTCTGGTGGTATCAGTAATTTTTACGATAGGGCTTTAAACAACGGCGCAGTGATCGACTTTTTAAATGTTGGCATCGGCTCTCTCAGAACGGGTATCTTTAACGTTGCCGATATGGCCATCATGCTGGGTGTATTTCTATTATTGTTTGCCAAAGATAAAAAGC
>JBNMPD010000275.1:0-3772 GCA_051276225.1 Flavobacteriales bacterium | reverse complement strand
CCCTGAGTATCAACGGCTTTAAACGCGGCTGGAGCCCCAACATAAGAAAGAGTGGTATTACTGCCTTCTAGTTGATTAAGTGTGGGTCCTCTAAATGTAGTACTCGCAGAGCCTCGTAATGAAAAGTTATCATTAATAGTATATTGCGCTGATATTTTTGGGTCTAGCGTAGAGCCTACTTCACCGCCGTAGTTTTCATAACGTAATGCCACTTGCATATTTAAATCATCAGATACAGGTAACGCTACCTCTGCGAATACAGCATAAATACCTTGTGATGAATCTTGGTTCAACTCACCACTACGGAAGTGAAAAACACCAGTAGGATTGGCACAATCTGTTGCACCAAACACAGGACAAGGGTTTATGGCTAAATTTCCAATATCATTCACTTCATTTGAAAAAGTTTCATTACGATACTGAGCGCCTATTGCAAACGCAGCAATGCCACCGTCTAATTCAAAACCTAAATCCCCCGAAAGTAAGCCATCAATCACCAGTAATTCAGTGGCTTTTTGTGAGGTACGCACACCTGAAACGTAATCTAATACTTCTTGACTGTTAGCTAGTTCAGGCTTGAAGTGGGGGTTAGTCGCACCATTAGAAGCGGATGTTTCAATCCCATTAGAAAATGGGTTAAAAAACAAGCAACCATTTTCACCCGGGACAGCTGCATCCCTATCACAATTATCACCACCGTAACCTAATAGGGCATTCTTCAATGTCACTATTTGAGTATCGGGGTTACTGGTGTAATCAAGTTTTGAATTTGAATAGGCAAACCCTGTTTCCCAGTTATAGCCATTGTCAAATGACCCTTCTAAGTCTGCCGCAATACGGTATGTTTTATACTTTAACCCCCCTTCACTAGAAGGGCCTTCAACACCCACAGTGCGACCAATATAAGCGACACGATCCAATGTTGGATGGGGAGCACTAGCAAATTCAGGATTACTAGCTACTAAATCTTGCCATGCCGGATGATATGTCGGTACATAACGATCTGAAAAATCGACTAATTTTTGTGGCGGGTAGGATGGAGAGCCAAAGGTGGTGGGTACCTCTGTTTCTGAATACAACACTTCAACATGCAGATTAACATCACCTTCAAATTCGTGACTTAGTTCACTGAATACTTTTAGATGAGTATCACCATCATTTAAAGCGGAAAATGGCGTATATTGGAAGCGACATAAACCCGCTATCGTTCCCCCTAACAACTCACAACCAGGATCCATGAAATATTTTGGCGTTGATTTATCACTTAGCCAAGCTGCGTTAAATATCGACGGTGGATTACCTATTGATGACCAACCACCTTGTGGGTTAGTGGCATAATCCTGTACCGCCCAATCTTTATCTGCCGTACTTATTGTACTGGTCTTATCATAACTAACAGACGTTACCCAGTGAGTAGCATCGTTTCCTAGGCCCCAAATAAAACCTAACCCGTAATCGCCATCACTATTTTGTAAGCTTTTAAAATCAGCTTTGACTTCTAAGCCTTCGAAGTCGCTTCGTGTTGCAAAGTTAACCACACCCGCCACAGCGTCAGAGCCATATATGGCGGCAGCACCTTCTTTTAACATGTCGATCCGTTTGACTGCCATAGAAGGAATATCTTGAGTGTTAACGTAAAGCATTTGTTGGTCTACGATAGGATAAGGATTAAAGGTGTGTCTTTTACCATTGATTAACACTAACGTACGACCTGCTCCTAGGCCCCTCAGGTTGATATTCGAAGTGCCTTCGGTTCCATTAGAGCCATATTGATTTGAATTGCCCTGAATACCCGAACTGATTGACAGTTTTTGGGTCATTTCAACAATGGAGGGAGACCCGATTTTTTCTAAGTCTATTCTGCTAATAGTTTGCACAGGCGCTGAAGTTTCCATTGCTGTGCCTTTTAAATGAGAACCAATCACTCGGATCCTCTCAATTTGTTTTTCTGCAGCATCCTGGCCTTCCATAGCAAATACGCTACTGCTGCCCAATAATCCTAGCACCGCGCTCATACTGATAGAAATCGAGCTTCGTCTTAAATTTGTATGTTTCATGTATTTCCTTTTTTATTGTATTTTTTAATTATGTTTAAAATATTTTTACTTAATGGATATTTTAAACCTAACAGTACGGCTAATATTTATGGTGTTTATGGCGAATATGCTAAGCCTCCTTCCAAGGTTTTGGTTATATCTTGTGTTTATTCTGGGTCAAAGAAATCAGCATCAAATTGCCTTTTTCATAGATAGCACCCGTATAAAAACCATAACCAACTGCAATCTGTTTAAATGACTTTGCATTCCACAAAAACCCGTATTTACATAAGAAACACAAATTTAAAACGCAATTAACAAATAAATACATAATAATAACAATTAAAACGATAGTAGTTCTGCCTAGCGGAATATTCAAGCTATTTTTGGATTATGCATTCCATCTTTGATTTATGCCTTCAAACTCCTCAATATAATGCAAGGTAAATGGGGCAGACCAAGGCCGATCACTCAAACAGTCAATCTAGTAGGATTAAATGCAATTACGGCTTGATATTTTGTCGGTTTTTTGTTCCACTGTGCGGAATCAATCGTTTTAGTGAGGATTAAAAATGATTCGTGATACAGAAATGTTGAATCAATTTCTGGATACTATTTCAAAATTCGTCAGAGAGCGTTTGGTCCCTGCGGAAAATGAAGTGGCTGAAAATGATGCTATTCCTGATGATATTGTTCAAGAAATGAAAGATATGGGTTTGTTTGGCATGACAATCCCAGAAGAGTATGGCGGCTTAGGTTTAACCATGGAAGAGGAAGTGCTGGTGGCCATTGAGTTAGGCAGAACATCACCTGCTTTTCGCTCCCTTATTGGCACTAACAATGGTATTGGCTCTGCCGCTATTGTTTTTGACGGAACCGAAAAACAAAAACAAACCTACTTGCCTAAATATGCTTCAGGTGAGCTTATCGGTTCTTTTTGTTTAACCGAGCCAGATGTTGGTTCTGACGCCGCTGCAGTAAAAACGACCGCAGTAAAAAAAGGCGATGAATATATTATTAATGGCACCAAGCGTTATATTACTAATGCCCCAAGAGCAGGAACGTTTACTGTAATGGCGCGAACAGACCCATCTATTAATGGAGCCAAAGGCATATCTGCCTTTATAATAGACGCGACTACTCCGGGTATTTCACTTGGACCTAAAGACAAAAAAATGGGTCAACAGGGCTCTTATACCTGTGATGTGATTTTTGAAAATTGTCATGTGCCGGCAGACAGTATTATTGGTGGGGTTGCAGGTAAAGGTTTTATCACGTCAATGAAAGTGCTGGATAGAGGTCGCCTGCATATTTCAGCACTGAGTGTTGGCATTGCCGAACGCTTAATAAACGATGCATTGAGATACGCAATCGACAGAACCCAATTTGGTAAACCTATTGCAGAGCACCAAATGATCCAGGTCATGCTAGCAGACAGCAAGGCCGAAGCTTATGCGGCTAAATGCATGGTGCTTGATGCGGCAAGACAAAAAGATTTAGGCAATAAAATAACCACTGAAGCGTCGTGTTGTAAATTGTTTGCCACAGAAATGGTGGGCCGAGTCGCTGACAAAGCAGTACAGATACATGGCGGTGCAGGCTACATTTCAGAATACGCAGTAGAAAGGCTTTATCGAGACGTCAGATTATTTAGATTGTACGAAGGTACAACCCAAATTCAACAGATGATCATTGCCAGAAATATGATTAAAGACATTCAATAGATTAAGTACATT
>JBNMPD010000274.1:0-3779 GCA_051276225.1 Flavobacteriales bacterium | reverse complement strand
GAGGCATATCAATTGCGTTGTTACCAAAGTGTTGGTCACTTAAAGTCAGATGCTGTTCTTCAGTTGCTTCGCCTACAACTGCAAAAGGGGCACGCTCACGGCGGCATATGTCAGCAAAAATCTCAAGGTTTTCTGGCGCAACCGACATTACATAACGTTCTTGTGACTCGTTGCACCATACTTCTAAAGGTGACATGCCAGGTTCGTCATTAGGAACATTGCGCAACTCAAATTTTCCACCGCGCCCCCCATCACTGATTAACTCAGGGAAAGCATTAGATAAACCACCAGCACCAACATCATGAATAAATTGGATTGGGTTGTTGTCGCCCATCTGCCAACATTTATCAATTACCTCTTGGCAACGACGCTCCATTTCTGGGTTACCACGTTGTACTGAGGCAAAGTCTAAGTCTTCGCTAGATTGACCTGATGCCATAGATGAGGCAGCACTTCCGCCCAGGCCTATATTCATAGCCGGGCCACCCAGAGCAATCAATTTGGCGCCAACGGTGATCTCGCCTTTTTGGATATGAGATTTACGAATGTTCCCCAACCCACCCGCAAGCATAATAGGCTTGTGATAGCCCCTTACTTCTTCACCATTAAAACTGGTGACTTTTTGTTCGTAAGTACGAAAGTACCCTAAAATACTAGGGCGTCCAAATTCATTATTAAATGCAGCAGCCCCAAGGGGTCCATCTGTCATAATGTCGAAAGCACTGACAATGCGTGTGGGCTTACCAAAATCAGTTTCCCAAGGTTGCTCAAAGCCCGGAATACGCAGATTAGACACAGAGAAACCCACTAAGCCTGCTTTAGGTTTGGAGCCTCTTCCAGTAGCGCCTTCATCACGAATTTCTCCACCAGAGCCAGTAGCCGCACCTGAAAACGGAGCAATAGCGGTAGGGTGATTATGGGTTTCGACTTTCATCAAAATATCAATGTCTTCGTGATGATAACTGTATTCGTTATCCTGTGATGTTGGGAAAAAACGCCCTGCAAAACTACCTTCCATTACTGCAGCATTGTCTTTGTATGCTGAATGAACATTCTCACCACATTTTTCATAGGTGTTTTTAATCATTTTAAATAATGATTTAGGCTGGACTTGACCGTCGATTGTCCAATCAGCATTAAATATTTTGTGGCGACAATGTTCAGAGTTAGCTTGAGCAAACATATATAACTCGACATCATTAGGGTTACGCCCTAATCGACTAAAGTTATCAAATAGATAATCCACTTCATCATCAGCTAAGGCTAAACCCAATCGAATATTAGCTTGTTGTAATGCCGTTTTCCCCTGACCAAGCATATTTACAGACGTCAAAGCAGTGGCAGCACTTTTCACAAACAACAACTCTGCAGCTTGAAAATCGGACATCATTACTTCTGTCATTCTGTCGTGTAGCATTACTTTTACTGCCGCTAATTGTGCGTTGGTTAAATTATCTGCTTGTAGATAATAAGCCACGCCTCTTTCTAAGCGCTGCACTTTATTCAAGCCACAGTTGTGAGCTATATCAGTAGACTTGGATGACCAAGGCGAAATAGTCCCAGGCCTCGGCGTGACTATCAATAAAACACCTTCAGGGTTGTGTTCTTGAATAGCAGGACCGTAAGTCAACAGCTTGGTGAGTATTGAATTTTCTTGCTCATTGAGTGACTCTGAAACCATCACAAAATGTGTGTATTCGGCATAAATACCAGTTACTGGTAGGTTGTGTTCGACAAATTTAGCAAGACATTTTTCAATTCGAAAATCGGATAACGCAGGTGTACCGCGAAGCACTAACATAAGGTCATTACCTTGTAGCGGAATTCACATATTCCTTAACATACAGCTTAGAATTTGCGAATAGATGAGTGAGGAATTTTGAGGCGGGCATTATAGGGCAATTTAACTTAATTTATAAGCATCAGTTTGGCAAAACACCTAGTTTTTTGTTTTAATTCATAAGATTACTTACTTACCAACATGACCGAATAGTCTACTTTTGATAGACTCAGAGCCAAACATGCTGTTGTACTTAAACAAAGCACTGGATGAAATCCGATAATTTGTTCACAATAGTGTCTCTTATAAAAGGTTACCTAAACAAAAAGGTATAGTTATCCGTTTGCAGCGCGTTCTTATTTTGTTTCTAGCACTAATCTTTGGTGGTTGTAATGATGTCAAACAATCGTCTAGCTTAGGAGATGTATTGGATGTGGGCGTATTAAAAGTCGGCACCACATATGGACTGACAACTTATTACAACGGAGCAACGGGGCCCGTTGGCTTCGAATATGAACTGGCTGAAGGTTTTGCTGGATACCTTGGGGTTAAACTTGAAGTTTTTCCTTACTACAATTTAAACGATTTACTTCCGCAATTGGCAGATGCTCATTTAGATATGATTGCCGCTGGTATTAGTGTCAGTCCTGAACGACATCGCAGGTTCAAGTTTGGCCCCGGGTATCAGCGTGTTAGTGAAAAATTGGTATTTAAGCAAGGAAAAGAATGGCCAAGAGCCATTAAAGATTTGAAGGGTAAGTTGGTCGTCGCATCAGGCAGTAGCCATCATGAATCATTACTTCGATTGCAGCAGGATAATGAACAACTGAGTTGGCAAGAAACTGACGACAGTGATATGGAAGAGCTGCTAGAGATGGTTTTAAATGAAGAACTGGACTACACAATAGCCGATTCTAATATTCTAGCCTTAATGCGCCGCCGATATCCTGAACTGTCGATAGGTTTTACAATCAGTCCAGAACAAGATATTTCTTGGGCTGTTAATAAAGATAGAGATGACTCTTTATTATCAGCACTGATTGAGTATTTTGGTATTATTCAAAACAATGGCACGTTAGCCGCTTTAGAAGACAAATATTTTGGACATGTTCGGCTCTTTAATTATGTTGATACAAGGGAATACATAAAATCTTCGAAGGAAGTGTTACCTAAATTCAAGCCATGGTTTATTCAGTACTCAGGTGATCTAGATTGGCGTTTGTTAGCGGCTATGAGTTATCAGGAAAGCCATTGGCGTCCCAAAGCTACATCTTATACAGGTGTGCGCGGCATGATGATGCTGACTCTGACAACAGCTAAGGAATTAGGCATAGAATCACGACTTGACCCGGAGCAAAGTATTAAAGGCGGTGCAAAGTATCTGACTAAACTTCTTAAACGTATCCCAGATCGCATCACATACCCAGACCGTTTATGGTTTGCGCTGGCATCATACAATGTAGGATTAGGTCATTTAGAAGATGCAAGAGTATTAACCGATCGCCAAGGCGCCAACCCTGATATGTGGGTAGATGTAAAAATACGATTACTACAGCTAAGACAGAAAAAATATTATAAAACAACTCGCTACGGTTACGCTCGAGGTAATGAAGCGGTCGCATATGTAGATAACATAAGGCGTTATTACGACACGCTTGTTTGGTTAGACGAACAACAGCCAGAAGTTTTAGAACTAGAAGACATTATTCGGGATGAAACATCTGAATTAGATGTTGCAGCAGAAGATGATTAGATCAAGGTTGTATATTGGTCAATCTTGTGTGGGCAGTAAGAACGTCATAAAGGTTATATATATCTAATAAGAAGTGGGCCTAATTGCTTTAATTTCTTCATCATATTCAGGTCTAAATAAATAGTCACACTCAAATCGATAGTTCCACTCCAAAATACATTAAGTATAACCACATGCATTTCTACCAAAGCCTACTTATTTGGTAAAACAGTGTGTTGATAGGTTAAATTGAACTACGCAGTGTT
Source organism: Flavobacteriales bacterium (assembly GCA_051276225.1). Classification (GTDB taxonomy): domain Bacteria; phylum Pseudomonadota; class Gammaproteobacteria; order Enterobacterales; family Alteromonadaceae; genus Paraglaciecola. Next base: position 1 of record JBNMPD010000274.1, on the reverse strand, counting down.
A
>JBNMPD010000273.1:0-3791 GCA_051276225.1 Flavobacteriales bacterium | reverse complement strand
AGCACATTTTTTATGTCGCCAATAGCGTTAACAGTGGCTGTTTCATCTAGTGGTGCCAGCCAGCGTAAATCGATCACGGTACAATGAATACCTGACTCAAAGAGTATTTTTTCTGCTTGGCGACTTAAATAATAGCCGTTGCCATAACTGATAATACACAGATCCTTGCCCTTGCCAAAACACCCTAGTTGCCCAGTTTTAATCGGTTGTGCATCACTGGGTTGAATATAATCAAATGTCCAAAGTGAATCACCTTCTTGGTGTAAGTCTTTTTTCATATACAGCGCTATGGGCTCAATAAAAATCACTACTCGTTGTTCTTCTTGGGCCAACCTGACTGACTCTCTGAGCATTTCCACCGCATCGGCTCCGTTAGAAGGACAGGCAATGATTAACCCAGGAATATCACGAAATACCGCAAAGGAATTGTCGTTATGAAAATGCCCACCAAAGCCACGTTGGTATGCTAAGCCTGCAATCCTTATTACCATTGGATTAGTGAATTGCCCATCAGAAAAGAATGGCAAGGTGGCAGCCTCACCCCTAATCTGATCTTCAGCATTGTGTACGTAAGCTAAAAACTGAATCTCTGGCATAGGTAAAAACCCATTGTGAGCTAGGCCAATTGCCATGCCTAAAATAGACTGTTCATCCAGTAATGTATTAATGATCCTTTGCGGCCCAAACTTGTCTGCTAGTTTATTGGTGACATTATATACGCCGCCTTTTTTACCAATATCTTCACCACACATCACAATGTTTTGCTGCTCGGCCATTAAATCGAATAGTGTCCAATTCAACAATTTTGCGAGATGTTGTTTCTTAGCTAGATTGTGTTTTTCATGGCTGAATAATTCGCTGCGTTTGTCTCTAGATACTTTATTTTGATAAACCTTATCAAGCTTAGGCGGGATAATACTGTGTTTGATTTTCTCAGCACAGGTCAGTTTAGGCTTAGTGATCACTTGTTGACTGATGCTTTCAACTGTCTCTTCAATCTGTCTATACAAATCGATAATTTGCTGCCCATCTAGGCAGTGGTGTTTTAACAACAAAGCGGCACTAAACAACAAGGGATCATGAGCTTCGGTATCTTCAATATATTCATTACTACGGTAGGTAAATTCAGAATCAGAGCCAGCATGGCCAAGTAAACGCACGGTTCTCATATGTAAAAACACCGGCTTGCGTTGTTTTCGAGCAATTTCTACAGCTTGTTGAGTTTTGTGATAGGTGTCGAGTAAATCTAAGCCGTCACACTGAATGTAATGCAGCCCAGCTCTATGCTCAAAGTTAGCTTGTACCCAGCCTTTAGGGGTAGCGGTAGAAATACCAATGCCGTTATCTTCACATATAAATACGATGGGCATAGGCACAGACTGAAACGCAGCCCATGCAGCAGCGTTAATGGCACCTTGAGCTGTGGAGTGATTTGACGAGGCGTCACCAAAATTACATATCACCACCCCATCTTTTTCTAATACGTTATCTACTGATACTTTGCGCGATAGGCTAATACTGAAGGCTGTTCCAACGGCTTTAGGTAAGTGTGAGGCAATGGTGCTGGTTTGAGGCGGGATAAATAAGCTTTTACTGCCCAACACCTTGTGTCTACCGCCAGAAATAGGATCATCAGAGGACGCAGCAAAGCTTAGTAACATATCGTACAAAGGTGTTTGCCCGGGTACTTGTTTCGATCTCTGGATCACAAAAGCAGCACTTCTGTAATGTAAAAAAGCCATGTCGTTAGGCCTAAAAGCCAATGCACAAGCAGCGTTGCCCTCATGGCCTGCACTGCCAATAGTATAAAAGCTTTGACCTTGTTTTTGCATCACCCGTGATTGAAAATCTAAGTGACGACTCATAACTTGTGATTCGAAGAGATCTATCAACTGGGTATTTGATAAACCTAGCTCAGCAGGCGTGAATGAAGAATTGACAACAGGTAAAGAATCAGACTCTATCGCCTGAATAATCTGTTGTTTAACTTTAATATTACGATCTTGCATCATGCTGTTACGCCTTAAATCTACCGCTAAAAAAATACCTGACGGCCAATTTATGCTCAGCCTAGTATCAGAGTACGCAAATCATAAGCATTATTTAGCTAAAGTAATAATATTAATAACCTTTATTTGCTATAGTTTTTATCTATGTCATATGTAAGAGCATTCAACTTGGATTTACGTGCATTAGAGTATTTTGTGACTATCTACGAAAGTGGCAGTTTAAGTGCGGCTTCAAAAAAGAAGTTTATCGCTCAGCCATCTATATCAGCCTCGTTAAAACAATTAGAACACAGTTTATCAACCAGCTTATTTGTTCGTCATGCTAGAGGTGTTCAGGCAACCCATGCAGGAGAGCAGCTTTATCCTTTGGCAAAACAACTATTGGGACAAGCAACGGCAATTCGTGATGTTTTTAGCACAGACACCAAAAAGACACCTTTTAGGTTAGGGCTGATAAAAGGCTTAGGGGTGGCACGAATGAGCGATTTGTTAGGTCGATTTACCCGTTCAGTTGACTCCTTAGAGCTAACCTTGGTTTCTCAAGATGAACCATGCCAAGCACGTATTATTAGCCGTGACTTACAGTTAAACAACGAGCAGTTTGTGCCTATGTGGCAGGAAGAATATCAATTGGCTATTCCACAGGATCATGCATTAGGTTTAATCGACAACATTAATGTTTTGGATTTACAAGACGTGGCTTTTGTACAGCGAAGTCCCTGTGAAGGGTGGGTTTATTTGAAAAAAGCACTGATTACCGCAGATGTCAGAATAGATACTAGAGCAAAAATACAAACTATCGAATACGCTTTAGGTTTAGTAAAAGCCGGTTTAGGCTGTGCCTTTATTCCAGTATCCGAAGCTATTGTCAAAGATAAGCATGTGCACTTTAAACCCATAACAGACTTGTCGATTTCAAGAGAAATTGGCCTTGGTTATAGCTACATCTCTGACACGGTTAAGGTGTTGCAAGCCTTAGCCGTTCATCATTGAGATCAGCAATTCTCACCAAAAGTTTTAATTTGCTGATATTTTTAGGTTTATTAATATGAAACGTAGCAAAACCTAAGTCTTGGTTTTGCGCCTGCATCGCTAATTTAATACATCACTATCGCTCTGATTATTAAAAATAAGTACTCAATATAAATCAATATTTGCTCGCTTTGTAATAGCAATCAGTTAATTGTAGTTATGTTATAAAAATGTTAATTTATCAAAAGATTCGATACGTTTCTTCAGGAACGTCATTGTTATCGAATATATATTGAGAGCTTATCGAGTAGTCCGAGCAAAACACTTTTAGACGCCATAATAAAATTTTAGGAGAGTCTGTTCATGTTTTATCTGATCTATGTCAGTTCTGCAGTCAGGCTAATGGATAACGTTGAACTTTTGAAACTGCACCAGATCAGTCAAAAAAATAACAAAAACTCTGAAATAACTGGAATGCTATTGTATCAGGAGGGTAACTTCATGCAGATTATTGAAGGTGAAGAAGAACACGTTCTTGAATTGTTTATCAAAATATCTATGGATAAGCGTCACAAGGATATTTATAAGATTATGAGTGGACCTATAAATAAACGTAACTTTGATAACTGGTCAATGGGCTTCTGTAATATGAATGATACAAATTACTATTCAAACTATGAAACGTTTATTCAAGAAAACATTAAGCTAAAAACATTTGAATATGAATCGCAGTCAGCTTACGATTTTATAATTAAATTTAACGAGACAAATCGATAGGAATGCTAACAAAAATGACATTGCAAATAATTT
>JBNMPD010000272.1:0-3837 GCA_051276225.1 Flavobacteriales bacterium | reverse complement strand
TAGGTTGTGAAAGTGTGTTTTCGCTATATCGCATCAAGCTAATTACTTGTTATGTTCTATTATCATTTCTTGGTACAAACCTGATAATTTATAGCCTTGTTTGATGACATTAAAATTATTAACAACGTGCTCTCTGCCGGCTGTCTTAAATTTTTCGCGTAATACGTTATTTTCAATTAATTCAATTATAGCGTTAGCCAAAGCCTCACTATTAATATCATCAAGAACTAGCCCTGTTTTATTCATTAACACTGCTTCACTGACGCCACCAGTATTGAAGGTAATAACAGGTGTTTTCATCGCTTGGGCTTCTAAAAATACTGAACCTAAGCCCTCTTCGTTACCTCGTTTACGGACAATGCTTGGTGCACACATTAGCCAAGCATGATCCAAATGTTGTTTGACTTGAGCACTACTTTTTTCGCCAACAAATTTAATATTAGGCATTCTAGCCGCATGTTTTTCTAATACTGCTCTTTCAACACCTTCACCAACGATGATTAACTCGACACTAGGGATATGCGTTGTAACTTTTTTTATCGCTTCAATAAGTAGTTCACAACCCTTCTGTTTAATTAATCTACCTAAAAACATAATTGTAGGAACTTCACTTTTTTGTTCGCTAGGTGTAAAAAAAGTAGTGTCTATACCCGTATAAAGTTGCACTATTTTTTCAGCAGGACAATCACATTCGAGAAGTTTTTTTTCAATAAATTTAGAAATGGCAACTATTTTATCAGCATGTTTAAACACTTGGCGTCTATGTTTTTGTGAATACGACAGTTTGTCTTTTTGAGTGATGTCAGAACCATGAAAAGTGACAATCAAGGGAAGCTTCAATTGCCTTGCAATAGGCAGACAATAAAAACCGCCCTTGCCAAAGTGTGCGTGAATTAATGCTGCTTGATTCGATTTCAGGGCTCTAAACCAACTTCTAGATAAATAAGAACAACTTTCAAGTAAAAGTTTTTTAAAATTAGCTAGATTTTCGTGATGGTTCTGAATACACGTTTGAGCATCACCTATAAGTTTTTTTGCCGATTTTGTTTCTTTAAAGCCAATGTAAATGGGCTGAAAGTTAGGGGTGTTCTTAGTCTGTACCGCCACAAAAGTGTTCGAATTAGGTAACACTTTTTTAGTAAAAATAAGTACATTTTGCTTCATAGTCAATTAAGCTTATTTTTGGCTTAAACGAAGTTTACTGCGCGCTTCAGACAGTTTGGAATCTTCAGCATAACGCCCTTTAGAGACATGATGAATATGAAAAACACCGTCAATTTTTTTAGGTTCCCCATTAGTGCCTAACAACCAGCGAAAAGCGGTGTCTTCATAGGTTTTGCGCCAGCGTTTAGATTCAGTTTGAAACATATAAAGCTTTTCACAGTAACCAAGTGCTCGTGCAACGTCACCATGAACAATTTGAAATGGACCACGTGCTTTATCACGGGATTTACCGCGCTCATACAAATTAAATTTTCCTTTTTGAATATCAATAACTTGTGGTTCAGCATCTTTTCTTAATAGTGGGTCGTTATCTTCCAGCATCTCTGTGATCTTTTCTTCTTCAGGGAAGAATAACAAGCCTTTCTCGCCTTGTAAGCTATCGGCTAGGGAATCTAAACAGTTTTCGTGAAAGATAATGTCGCAATCAGTAAACCAAATCCAATCAGCTTCTGTTGACCGCGCAGCCATATTACGGCCAATGCCCCGTCTAAATAGTTTTCCTTTAGAGAGCGGGTGGAAGTTCCAAGTGATATTTGGCATGGTTATATTACCAAAAAAATCTAATGTCGCTTTCGTTTTAGTATCTTCTTCAGCATAAAAAACGGTGACGGTTAAATTTAATTTTGTAGGCGGATGATTTACAAAAGAACTTAACTGATAGGTTAGCATATTGGCATAACCCCAACAGTGACTGACAATTTCCAAATCAAACTTACCTTTTACTGCTTTACGGTCTGTTTCAGTTGGTATTTTATCGCGTAACAATGACTGCGGTAAAATACGCCCAAGTACTAAGCGATAAGCCTGTATAACAAAGCTGTTAAAGCGACTTGGTGGAAATGTTTTTGTTGTTATCATAATGAACAAGCAAGCCAAAAAAAGTAATATTCTTACAAAATTATATCATAACGTTTTACATTGCTGCCAATTGATGTCGACGGTAATAACGCAATAATACTGTCGTGTATTAAGTTCTCATGCTTTTACTGCTAAAAATGGACATTGAAGGGCGAAAGAGAACCGAGATAAGTTAACGTGTGGCGCGCGAAGCAACATGCCTAATCGTGTTTTCCACCCTGTAATAGACAACCTGAACTCGGGGTAAACTATTCCGCCCATCACAGCTATCACTAAGCCTATATTCGTTGAATTTGCTCTCAAGGGCTGGCTATTTCTTCATGAGTTCGTACTGATAAACACATTAATATCAGCACTGGGTGTACTAATTGGCCTATTAAATTAATGGTAGGTCTTTATGAAAGTTCAGGTTATGCACATTTTCAATGAGAGTATTACGAAAATATAACGTCCAGCACTTTTTGAATGGCACCACTGTTTTGTGTCAATACTTGTTTGCCAGCATCGCTCGCAGTTTGTTTCTGTTTAGGATTGTCTAGCCACTTTTTACAAGCCGATTCAATTTCATGTGCGTCTGTCACTGTCAGTAATGCGCCACTATCTGCTAAGACTTGGCAAATAGCTGGATTATTGTAAGTCGACATACCCATCAATATTGGCACTCCCACAGCGGCAGGCTCCAAAGCATTATGACCTCCTTTTTCAGCTAAACTCCCGCCTACAAAGCTGATATCTGCTAATGCATAAATTGAACGTAGTTTACCCATTTGATCGCAAAGTAGTACTTGAGTAGTAGCTTGACATGACGTTGCCTCACTCATCAAAATAGTTTCAATATTTTGTTTTTGTAATAGTTGATGAACCTTTACAAAGCGTTGAGGGTGACGAGGCACAATAATTAACAATAGCGTTGGGTAAATTTTCACCAGAGCCAAATAGGCTTCCAGTAAAATCTGTTCTTCTGGTTCATGGGTGCTACCTGCTACTAAAATCAAACGCTGTTGTATAGCGAAGTTTGATTTTATGGACTGGCTAAGGGCTATGTCATGCTCAGAAATGGTCAAGTCGAATTTAATGTTGTTGGTTAATATTAGCTTATCAGGGTTCACACCAAGGGTTAGATAATTCAGGTAATCTCTATGTTCTTGGGCGCAGACTGCAGTGACTTTTTCAAATATAGGTTGGAATAAAGAGGGGATTTTTTGATGAGTTTTAGTGGATTTTTCACTCATTCTGCCGTTAATGATAAAAATAGGGATATTCAAACGCCAGCATTGATCACATAAATTTGGCCATAATTCCATTTCATTTATGAGCACTTTGGTTGGATGCTCTCTATGCATAAAAAGCTTTAAAAAAAGTGGGAAATCGTAAGGAAGATAAGCATGCTCAACTCGTTCTGCGAATAATAATTTCACCCTGTCAGCGCCAGTGGTAGTATTGGTTGTAATGGTAATGCGCTGATTGGGGTTGGTATTTAATAGTTGTTCAACTAAGTTTTGTATGGCCACCACTTCACCCACCGATGCGCAATGGATCAGTAGACCACTCTTCTTCTTATTTTTACTTAGTGTGAAACCGTACCGGGATAGACGGGCTTTTGTATATCCAGGCTTGCGCTTAACAAATTGGTAAACAAAATGACAAAAGGCAAAAGGAACAATCAATAGCCATAATGAAGAATAGACAAGTAATACAATTTTTTGCTTGGTACTGGGATGAAAATTTGTAGTCATGGTCTATGAGTGCGAGTAA
>JBNMPD010000271.1:0-3866 GCA_051276225.1 Flavobacteriales bacterium | reverse complement strand
TATAGATTTATCGATAAAAGATACTGAAGCCGCAATTCAAACTAACAGTGTACTATTCAAGTTATCTGTCGGCGTTTTAATGCTTATATTGACTTTTAGTTTGGCTTATTTAGCTTGGTTTGGGCTTACTATATGAGTGTAGTGAACAAAATGCTGCAAGACTTAGAAGCCCGTAAGTCTCAAACTGAAGCAATGCGTGCTGATTATCATGCACCGCAAAAAAAACAATCTAAACCATTGATTTTATTATTGTTAATTTTAACTATCGTAGCCATCACTTTTACATTAATAAATAGAGGCCTGTTGTTCGGAAAAAATAAAGATACCGAAGTCGCGGATTCTTTAATGACAAATAAAATGACCGTTGTCACTAAAAAAGTGCTTCAAGCGCCACTTCAGCCTCAAATAACTGCAACTCAAACGTCCGAAACTCAGCTTAAACCTTTGGTTATTTCGCCCATAGGGATACCAAAAAATCCAGTGTCTTTACAAAACATTGAAACTCAAGATAAACAATTAGTATCACAAAGCAGCTCCAAGATAAGCACCCGAACAACAGCAGAGCAAACATCCAGTTTTAGTATGAGTGGCAGCAGTCAGGAAAATAACACCAGCAATTTAAAACAACGTATTGCCGAGAACCTTGATAATGATAGTTACGACTTAGCGCAGTCCTTATTAGGTAAATTATTGGTAATTGAACCTAATAATATCAAGGCTAGAAAAAAATTAGCGTCATTACTTTTTGCTCAAGGCAATTACGAACAATCTAAGCAGCTACTCATACAAGGTATTGAATTACACCCAACTCAAAGCGATTTAAGGTTGATGCTGGCGCGACTTTACGTAGTCCAAAAAGAATCGGCACAAGCCATGAGTATATTGGCTGAATTTCAGCCAGACTCAGACAATCAAACAGAATATTTAGCCTATCGAGCGTCATTAGCACAGCAACTTAAACAAGCAGGATCAGCTAAGTCAGACTATCAAACTTTGACAGACATAGAGCCTAATAATGCTAGATGGTGGTTGGGTTTGGCGATTGTCAGGGACCAGTCAGATGAAATCACTATGGCCTTGCAGGCATATAATAAGGCCTATAAGCTCGGTCAATTAGATAGTTCAGTGAACAATTTTATTCAACAACGCATTTCAGTATTAATAGGCGCGCAATGAAACCTAAAATCAAAATACGCTTAGGCGATTTACTTGTCCAAGAAGGCATTATAAGCGAAGAGCAGTTGATGCAAGCGCTTTCTGCGCAAAAGGAATCAGGGCGTAAACTTGGCTTTATGCTAATAGAACTTGGTTTTGTGACCGATAATCAGCTTCTGACATTTTTATCACAACACTTAAACGTACCTTTGGTCGATATCAGTAATTTTGATGTCTCGTTAGCAGCAGTTAATATGTTACCCGAAGTACAAGCGCGAAGGCACCGTGCTTTAGTACTTGAAGAAAAAGGGGGTAGGTTGTTAGTGGGTATGAGCAACCCAGCTGATTTAGCTGCCGTTGACGTATTATCTGAATTATTGTCCTTGCCCATAGATGTGGCTGTTGTCAGCGATACCCAGCTAATCCAAGCTTATGATAATTTTTATCGTCGTACTGGAGAAATTGCTTCATTTGCTCAAGAGCTAGCTGAAGAATATCAAGATGAAGACGAATTTGATTTTAATTCAGGCGTCGGCGATGAACAAGAGACAACCGTGGCCAGGTTATTGCAATCTATATTTGAAGATGCCGTACAAGCTAAAGCCTCAGATATTCATATTGAACCAGACGAAGCCTCATTACGCATACGAATGCGGGTAGACGGTGTTTTACAAGAAAACGTACTGCAAGAAAAAAACATTGCTTCAGCTTTAGTACTTAGGCTCAAACTGATGTCTGGGCTAGATATTTCTGAAAAACGTCTGCCACAAGACGGCAGAACCTCTATGCGCATCAAAGGGCATATCATTGATGTCCGAGTCTCGACCATGCCCATTCAAGGAGGTGAATCTGTTGTAATGCGTCTGTTGGATCAATCTGCAGGTCTATTGACCCTAGACCAAACAGGTATGCCAAATAATTTGTTGATACGTTTTAGACGTTTATTGCACCGACCCCACGGCATGATTTTAGTCACAGGTCCCACAGGCTCTGGCAAAACTACTACCTTGTATGGTGCATTGAGTGAACTAAACAAAGCCGCTTCAAAAATTATTACTGTTGAAGACCCGGTAGAATATAGGCTGCCAAGGATCAATCAAGTACAAACTAATAATAAAATTGGCCTCACTTTTTCAAATATACTACGTACCACGTTACGTCAAGATCCTGACATTATTATGGTTGGCGAAATGCGCGACCAAGAAACAGCCGAAATTGGGTTGCGTGGTGCATTAACCGGTCACTTAGTATTGTCTACTCTACATACCAATAACGCGATTAGTAGCGCAGTAAGATTGTTAGATATGGGCGCACCTGGTTACTTAGTCGCCAGTTCATTACGTGCTGTAGTGGCACAAAGATTAGTTCGCAAAATTTGTAATAATTGCCGCGAAGATTATCAACTAAATAATGAAGAAATGCTGTGGTTGAATAGCTTGGACGATGAATTAGAAACGTCCAATTTTAAGCGTGGAAAAGGGTGTCAAAGCTGCAACAAAACGGGTTATAAAGGTCGAATTGGTGTATTTGAGTTACTTGAAATGACCGAAAGCATGATGAACGCGTTAAAGATAAGTGACACGGTGACCTTCTCGCGGATGGCTCAGCAAAGCCCTGGGTTTGTACCACTGGCCAAGGTAGCGCTGATGTATGCGAAAAAGGGAATTACTACAGTAGATGAGGTACTCAAGTTAATTGAAATGGTGGCAGATGATAGGACAGCCAATGAAACGAATACGACAGAAACGTTCGAACAAGAATATGCACAAACAGTAACAGGACAAAACGTCAATAAAGTGTCCGGTGATGAAAGATCTCCATCATCCGATTTTTCGTTTGAATTAGAGCCTAAGACTCAACCACCAGGAGGCAAAGGTGGCACAGTTTAGCTATAAAGCTAGGAAATCCAGTGGTGAACTTGCCACAGGGGTATTAGAAGCAGTAGACGCATCAACAGTGGCACAGATATTAATTGGACGCAGTTTTACGCCTATAGAAATAAGCGAAAATAACCAAGTGCAAGTAGCTGAGTCATCAAAAATTTCGTTTTTAACGCCCAACATAACAATTGATGACTTAGTAATATTTTCTCGGCAAATGTATTCCTTAGCCAAGTCTGGGATCCCAATTTTACGTGCTGTTAGAGGGCTGGCTGACACCACTAGCTCTCAACGTATGTCAGCAGCGCTGAATGATGTGGCAGATCAATTAGAACGTGGCCGCACTTTATCCTCAGCATTGAACAAACATGCTCAAGTATTTGGTCAATTATTTATCAGCATTGTGCATGTGGGTGAAAATACAGGTAAGTTAGATGACGCTTTTTTACAGTTGTCGTTTTACCTTGAACGCGACCAAGAAACTCGAAAGCAACTTAAGGCAGCGACGCGGTATCCTATGTTTGTCATAATTGCCATCGTTATCGCCATGGTCATTATGAATATTGTGGTCATTCCTATTTTTGCTGATATGTTTAAATCTTTTGGTGCTGAATTGCCACTAATGACGCGTATATTGTTATCTACTTCTGACTTTTTTATTACTAAATGGCAATATTTATTAGTAGGCATTTCGCTTTCGGTTTTTTCTATAATAAGATATTTAGGCACCAAAAATGGTCGTTATAAGTGGGATCAAACGAAATTGAAGCTACCTGTTGTGGGCAGTATTTTTGAACGTACTTTGTTAGGAAGATTTGCGCGCAGCTTTTC
>JBNMPD010000270.1:0-3888 GCA_051276225.1 Flavobacteriales bacterium | reverse complement strand
ATTATATTTAGCCTAATACTGCCTATTATCCTATTTGTTAGTACTTGGGATCAACTGTCATCATAAATTATTAGTTTAAATGACAGATTAACCACTATTAACTTCTATTGACTACCGTTTTTGTCGCACTAAACCGATATAAGTCGTTAGAATAATTACAACGATGGCATAAAAGCGCACAATAATGAATGCAGATTATCAGCAAGCAAGACTAACCAGAGATCCTCGCTTTGACGGTACGTTTTTTGTCGCTGTTAAAACCACCAATATTTTTTGTCGATCAATTTGTCCTGCTAATACTGCACTTGAAAAAAATGTTGAATACTTTCATTTAGCACAACAAGCCATGTCAGCAGGCTACCGACCTTGTTTGCGATGTCGACCTGACAGTGCACCCCACTCTTTCGCGTGGCAGGGAGTGCATACAACCGTTCAGCGCGGCATACGTTTACTTAGTCAATATAAAGAACTGAGCATTACAGAGATAGCGACTAAATTAGGTATTACAGATCGTTATTTTCGGCAGTTATTTCAACAACATTTAGGGTTAAGTCCAAAACAGTATCAATTATTTGATAAGGTTTTATTTGCCAAACAACTTCTTCACCAAAGTAATTTGACGATTGAACATATTGCCCATGCCAGCGGTTTTGCTAGTGCCAGGCGTTTACAGCATAATTTCAAAAAAGTGACGGGCTTAACACCTCAACAAATAAAGCAGGGTAAAGACAAGCAAAGCGAGCTTATTAGTCTTAGGTTAGCTTTTCGGCCACCTTTTAATTGGCAACATATGCGATCGTTTTTAGCTTTGAGAGTGATTCAAGGAGTTGAAAGTGTCACCGAAAATTGTTATTCCAGAACGTTTGTTATTGGAACTGATAAAGGCTGGTTTAGAGTTTCAAGAATACAGGGTAAACATAACCTAAAGGTAGAGATACGTTTACCCAATATAGAGAAATTACCAGCTGTATTAAATAACATTGAACGTGTGTTTGACCTCAATGCAGATACCAAAACAATTCAATCGCAATTATTAAGATGCGGTGTACCAAAAGATAAGATGCTCACAGGGTTAAGAATACCCGGTGTATGGGATACATTTGAAGCAGGTTGTCGAGCTATTCTCGGTCAGCAAATATCAGTTAAAATGGCGATTACCTTATTATCCCAATTAACTCAGGAATTTGGCGAAACAGAAGGTGATAATGTTTATTTTCCGACACCTGAAACCATCTCAAACAATGACCTTAATTTTCTCAAAATTCCAAATAGCCGCAAACAAACTTTGCGGCTATTTGCTCAACATATTATCAATTGTCCAGATTCGCCAATAGATGATTGGTTACATATAAAAGGCATTGGGCCTTGGACTGTAGCCTATGCAAAAATGCGTGGACAATCATCTCCCGACATTTGGCTTAACACTGACTTGATTGTTAAAAAACAACTGACAAAAATAAACATAGATGCTGAATTAGCCCGTCCATGGCGAAGCTACTTAACCTTTCAAATTTGGAGTATGGTGTGAATCAAGATAATGATTTTATTGGTTACCTAGATTCGGCATTAGGCACATTAGAAGTGTGTGCCGACCCTAATGGTCTAACGTCTATACGTTTTGTAAAAGATAAGTCTAAGGCACCTAATTGGTGCTGCAATACACAGCAAGCAGTCGAACAATTAGATGAGTATTTTGTGGGTAAAAGAACGCATTTTAATTTGAGTTTAAACGCTAAGGGTACACACTTTCAACATCAAGTCTGGCGAGCGCTGAGTCACATTCAATATGGGCAAACCTGTAGTTATGCAGATATTGCAAAAGCGATAAATAATCCTAAGGCAGTCAGAGCGGTAGGCGCGGCAAATGGACGTAACCCTCTGACTATTGTTGTACCTTGCCATCGTGTTATCGGTAGTAATGGTAAGTTGACAGGATATGCTTGGGGCATGTCAATCAAAGCCAGTCTATTAAAATTGGAGCACAAAGCAGTTTAATCAGATTCAATCAACTGCATCCTGACCATATTTCTACCATCACGTTTAGCTGAAAATAATGCGTCATCTGCTACAGAGACAACTTCAGACATGCTGCGTGTCGAAGCGGTAAAAGACACACCAAAACTACCTGTTATCTTAACAGACGTTTTGCCCGTGCTGATTGTCATCGCTGCCAACTTATTGCATAACTTCTGGCACAATTTGGCTGCTTCGTGAGGTCCAGTATCAGGCATCAATATAATAAACTCTTCACCGCACCAGCGGCCTAAGATATCAGTATTACGAACGTTATTTAGCAACATTTGCGCCACTTGTCGTAGCACTATATCTCCCACTTTCCTGCCGTGGGTCTTGTTTACAGGCTTAAAATTATCTAAATCAATTAACACTAAGCTAACCGATTGTTTATTATACATCAGTTCCTCAAACTTTAAGGCAATGTTGTTTCGATTAGCCAATTCGGTCAGGACGTCAATTTGTTTAATTTTTTGCATGTCTTTTTTGAAATAGTACAAAAGATTGTATATCAATAAAAACAGTCCAAATATCACAGCTAGCAAGGTCACTATGCTGATAATAAAACTTCGACTTATATCAGTTTGCCGAGACTGAAGCGGGGTAATAATATACAAAGTCCAGCCAAAGGGCTGAATGTTAAGCTCTGCTATCAACGCTTCTTGCCCATTAATTTGTAATAACAAATTATTTAATGACGCTTGTTGTTGCTCTGGCTTTAATGCTTGAAACCATGGTAGTTCGGTTAGATTTTTGAATGTTACACCTTTGATTAGTAACTCGGGATCAGATGTTAAGGTAATGTCCTTATTTTGATCAACAACGATAAAATCATATCCGTAAGTTTTTTTGTACTCATTAAAAACGTGGGTAAATGCATCTAGGCTTTTACCCACACCAAAGACACCAAGAAAGTTGCCTTCATCATCATAAATTTTTAAATCGATATAAAACTGCGGGTTTTGCCATTGCCCAATATCGGCCATTGCATCTTCAGGCTGAGCTTTGTATCTGAAATACCAATCAACTTTATCTTCAATCAATTCAATTTTTCTGCCCTCGGAATTATATTGAATACGACTGATCTCGCTAGCAATAAAGAAGTTTAATGAAAACTCTTGATTTAGGCGCTTTAGGGTCGCAAATATTTGGTCTTCATTATTTAGCGGGTTGCGCATTAAATCATTAAGCTCTTTAGCTTTAGCCAATGTCTGTGATATGTGTAAGGGCTGCATCAGTTCTTCAACAATCAATTGTAATGCGGGGGAATGAGATTGTTGTTGCGCTCTGCTTTGTTCGGCAACTATTTTAGATACACTGAAATGGACTAAGGTGACAATAGATACCAAAACCACAGCAAACAACATTAAGATACTTCGATGTAATGTACGAAAAGTATTCACGGGCAGCCCTGCTCCTAATTTTATTAAATCTGTTTTCCAATAACAAATAATCTATAGGTAATAATTCCATCATAATGGAGAATTGTCTATATAATCATAAGTCTTATATTTTATTTTTATGCCAAAGTGGACATGAACTGATTGCTAGAATAATCATCTTGATATTTTATTTTCATCTTTAGAGTTGTTTTCAGAACAAAATATAAACCTTATTCTTTAACCCACACACAATTACTGACAGTACACCTGCAAAACAGTAGAATATACGCATGTAAGAGTTTACGTATCAGCGTGATAGGCACATCACTTCTTAAGGAAATTGAATGACTTTTTCAGTAGTAATTTTAGCAGCAGGCAAAGGGACTAGAATGAAATCTTCTTTGCCTAAGGTATTGCACCCTATAGGTGGCAAACCCATGGTTCAACATATCGTGGATACAGTAAAAAAATTGGGGGCCACAAATATTCATGT
>JBNMPD010000269.1:0-3893 GCA_051276225.1 Flavobacteriales bacterium | reverse complement strand
AAATGCCATAGCCCTATAAAAGCGTTTACTAATGAAATCGATAGTACTCGTCAAACCCACGAATTCCGTATCAATACTGATTCTGATAATAGAGTACGTCTAACAGCAGGTGTTTTCTATGATGATCAAGAGACTAATTCAGACGGTACCTTTCTTTATCTAGGTACAGCTGATGCGCTGAATACTGGCAACCCTCAATTTGGTCATAATATAAGAAATCCGCTGGTTCAATCAGGTGGCGATATAAACGCGATTACGTTAATTGATCCTACTGCCCGTTTGCCAGGCGAAGGCTTTATTAATGACATTCGACGTTCTGAAGAACAGATTGCACTATTTGCTGAAGTAAGTTTCAACATAACAGATAAGCTAACGTCTTCTCTTGGCTTGCGCGCTTATGAAATTGAAGTAGACCTTGATGGATGGGCAGGAGGCGGTTTTTCTGGTCCAGGACGTAACTTAGATGTTAATGCTGCGGCACTAAAAAGTGATGATGTGATTGGAAAACTTAATTTCAGTTATAAATATGATGAGGACATGCTTTTTTATGCGACGTATTCTGAGGGTTTCCGCCCACCAGGCGTGAACCGTGCTGGTGGTGAAGCAGCAAATAGAGCTGAATACGGAACCATACCTGAGGGCTTTGGTTCGGATGAAGTTGAGAATGTTGAATTTGGCTGGAAAACAGATCTGTTAGATGGCACTTTGCGCTGGAACGGTACTATCTATTCTGTGGATTGGACTAATATTCAGGTGGCTCGTTTTGACCCAACTAACTTAACTATAACGACATTTTTAGATAACTCTTTGGATGCTAAAATATTTGGCCTTGAAACCGACTTTATTTATCTTCTGAGTGATTCCTTAACAATGTTTGGAGCTATGTCATACAATGACACTGAAGTGACAGCCATTGGTTCATCCATCTTCGCAGACCAGCTCCCACCCTTAGGTAGTCCATTACCACTAACGCCTAAATATCAATTTAGTTTGCGTTTACGTGATGAATTAGAGCTTGGTAGCTATTATGGTTTCTGGCAAGTTGGAATGGTTTACGCCGATGAAACAATTAGCGCCTTATTGTTAGACGACGCTCTACCTCAAGCTGCCTATACGGTTTGGGATCTATCTGCAGGTATCAGTAAAGACGACTGGAGAGCTGAGATATTTATCGAAAATGCAACCGATGAGCGTGCTAACTTACATTTTAATTCTCAGGATGATGTACCACGTATAACAACTAACCGTCCTCGTACGATTGGCTTGCGTGTGTCATACGACTTCGAATAAAAATAGTATTTGTGTTTACAAATAGACAAATGGCGAACTCTTGAGTTCGCCATTTTCTTATGTGAAAATCAAATTTACAAAAAATAGATGTTATACAAGATAGCCATGAACATGAATCAATCCACTCAAAAAAAGTCAAATTCTGACATTATTCAGCAAGCCAAAATACTTATGCAGGGTTCAAAAATAGCTGAAGCTGAAATAATTATTTTAGGCCTGTTGGATCAAGATCAAGAGGATCTTGAAGGACTCTATATTTTATCTGTTTGCCAACGCTATCTACAAAAATATAAGCAGGCTTTACAAACACTGGAAAAAATTAAAGTATTAAACCCAGATTATGGTCGCACTTATCAGGAAGAAGGCCATATTTATCGCCAGCATCAGGCTGTTGTGCCCGCTATAGAGGCATATAATCAAGCGGTGCTGCGCAACCCAGCATTACTAGCGTGCTGGCAGGCTTTGGCTGACTTATATCAGCAACAAGCTAACCACACTGCGGCCAAAGAAATGCGCGAGCAAGTTCGTCAGTTATCAGCATTGCCCATAGAGTTGTTAAGTGTCAACAGCATGATCTATGAAGGTAAACTTTATAAAGCAGAACAGCTATGCCGCAACTTTTTGCAGAAAATGCCTCACCATGTTGAAGCAATGCGATTATTAGCAAATATTGGGGTGAAAATGCAAGTACTGGATGATGCTGAGTTTTTACTAGAAAGCTGTGTTGAATTTTATCCAGATAACAAAGTGGTGCGTTTTGATTATGCCGATGTACTGTATAAACGACAAAAATTTGCAGAAAGCCTTGAACAAGCAGAAAAATTATACCAAGAAGACCCCACTAACTTAGCCTTTAGCATGATCATGGCTAACTGTTATGTCGGCGCAGGCAATATAGAGGCCGCATTAGCAATATATAATGAGGCTTTGCAACAAACGCCTGATAACCCCAATGTACTTCTAATGCTGGCCCATGCTTTAAAAGCAGTTGATAAGGTTGACGAAGCGATTGCTGCATACCAAAAAGCATATAAGTCTAAACCGGACTTTGGAGATGCTTTTTGGAGCCTAGCCAACCTAAAGACTTATCGTTTCAGTGATGCAGAAGTTAATATGATGCAGCACAGACAGACAGATGAACAAACGGCTCTAGTGGACCGATTTCATTTTTGTTTTGCGTTGGGTAAAGCATTTGAAGACAAAAAAGATTATGCGGTAGCGATGGAATACTACCAGCTTGGTAATTCATTAAAAAAACAACAAAGCCGTTATAAGCCTGAACATATAGATAAAGAGTTTCGGACACAAATTGACACTTGCACACCGGCATTATTCGCATTAAAAGAAGGCGGCGGTAACACTACAGCAGACCCGATTTTTATCGTAGGTTTGCCAAGAGCAGGCTCTACTTTGCTTGAACAAATACTATCATCGCACTCCCAAGTTGATGGCACGATGGAGCTGCCGAATATAGCTTCTATTGTCAATAAACTGAATGGCCGCCAAAGAGTCGACGAAGAACACCGTTATCCTGGCAATTTACATGAATTACCGCCAGAGCTACTTGCTAAAATTGGCGAAGAATACATCAATAGCACACAGGTTTATCGACAGAATGCGCCGTATTTTATTGATAAAATGCCAAATAATTTTCGACATATTGGCCTAATTCATTTGATATTGCCCAATGCAAAAATTATTGATGCACGGCGACACCCTATGGCGTGCTGTTTTAGTGGTTTTAAACAGCTGTTTGCTGAAGGTCAGGAATTCACTTATGGCCAAGAAGAAATTGGGCGTTATTACAAAGGTTACACAGAGTTGATGGCACACTGGGAAGAAGTATTACCCGGTAGGGTTCTGCGAGTACAATATGAAGATGTAGTTGACGACCTAGAAACGCAAGTAAAGCGTATTTTAGATTACTGTGGCTTACCATTTGAAGACGCTTGCCTAGAATTTCATAAAACTGTGCGTACCGTTAAAACCCCAAGTTCAGAGCAAGTGCGACAACCTATATATAAAAGTGGTTTAGAACAGTGGAAAAACTTTGAACCTTATTTAGAGCCACTTAAAAAAGCTTTAGGTCCTTTAGCAAAATAAAATTAAGAACATAAAGAATAATGAAATTAGAAATGAGGGGTGGAGCTAGGAAAACTGGAGAAAAAGGCAGTTTTGTTACTTTGAAAAAGGTGTATAACTGCCAGTATGTTTATTGCTACCCAGCGCCCATCCTGGATTGTTCTGTAGATTCAACGAGCACTTCCTGACCTAATACAGCCAATTCACTCCAAAAATCCTTATCGATTTCAATACCGTCGGTTAATGCAGTGGTATAACTGGATTTCATCATCGTTGGTGATATGACAACAGTTTTAATTCCTTGTAGTTCAGGTAAGTTTTTTGAAATATATTCCTGTAAACCCGCTGACTCAGTCGCGCAAACAACAAACAGTGATTGCTGATGGTTTTCATCTAGATACTCACCGCCGAGCAAATCTTTTAATGGATACTGAGAATACTCAGGACAACAAACTCCTGTATCCGAAGTCACCACTTTTAAGGTTTTGTCATCGCGCCAGTATGCTAAACAAACCACGCCT
>JBNMPD010000268.1:0-3893 GCA_051276225.1 Flavobacteriales bacterium | reverse complement strand
TAATCGCTTGGTCTATTTCGCCTAGTTGTGCCAAAGCATTACCAGCATTATAAGTGGCATCAGTATAACTTTTATTGGTAGGTTCAATCTGAGTAAAGGATTCTAACGCCGCTTGATAATCTTCATTTTTATAATGAGCAGTACCTTGCCATAAGTTATTATCAAATGTATCAGCTGCTTGTTTATACTCGTTTTTATTATAAGCTTGCATAGCCTGCTGATCAGGTGTTTTCCACATACTCTGCCACCAATCAGCCCGTGCTTGAGGAGAATACGCTGGCAGTAATACACCAACACACACTACCGTTATAATTCCGCGTCTAAAGCTGTAAGCGGCAAAGGGTAATATGAGTAATAACAAGTAAGGTCCCATCTCTTGCCACTTATCACCAAACTTTTCCTGTTTAGCCTCTTCATTTTCATTGGGCTCTTGTTCAATCAGAGTTTGTTCAATTAAATAATTAATATCGCTATCATCAGATTGCATAGGTGCAAATCGCCCACCACTATTGCGACTCAGAGATTTTAAATTATTAACCGTCAGTTTTGGCACCACAATCGCCCCACGGCTGTCTTTTAATAACTCACCGTTAGTCAACTGGATAGGAGCCCCTTGTTCTGTACCTACACCCAGCACAGATAAGCGGAACGAAGAGTTGTTAAATATGTCACTGATTTCTTTCATCTGTTGATTGGAGACACCGTCAGTTATCCAAAAAATTTCACCTTGTTGATACCCAGCATTAGTGAGCAATTCTATGGCTGCTTGCAAACCTAAAGCAGGATCACTGCCAGCTATGGGCATTATTTCCGGTGTTAAACTGGGGATGAGGGTTGTTAGATTTTGCGCATCTGAACTCAACGGACTAATGGTGAATGCATCGCCTGCATAAGCCACTAATCCAGTCTCTCCTTCGGTGATCGCATTAACCAAGTCGATAGCTTTGTATTTAGCACGAGTAAGCCGGTTAGGTTTAACATCAGTCGCTCGCATAGATAGCGACATATCAATAAGCACCACTTTACCGGTATTTAACTGATAAACCGGTTGCGGTAATCTTTCCCATGTTGGACCTGCTAGAGCAATAGTGGCTAAAACCCAACAAAACCCCAGTAAGAATAAAGGAGGGCGGACTTTTTTAATGCCAGCTGTTGTGATCAAGTGTTGATACAAGTGACTTGCCAGTACCGATTGCCAACCAGACTGTTGTTTGTGCACATAACGTATTAGCGCGACAATTATCAGTAGCGGAATAATTGCCCACAGCCAAAGAGGGCGTATAAAATGAAATTCATTAAAGATAGAAAAAGGCTCAATCATTTTGTCGCGTCTCTTGTCGTTCACTTAACCAAAATTGTTTAATCAGGGGAAATAGACCGATTAAAATTGAAATCAACAAAGCTAGGCTTAGTGGGTAAAAGTACAAGGCTTCTAAAGGCCGCATTTGTTTGCTTTCTCTGGCAATAGGTTCAAGTTCATCGAGTGTGGCATAAATTTGTTTAAGTGACTCAGCATCCCTTGCCCTAAAGTATCGACCGCCGGTAGACGTCGCAATGTCAGTTAACATGCCTTCGTCTAAGTCCTGAGAAGGGTTGACTTGTCGATTACCAAAAAAGCTTTGAACCAACATTTTGTCAGCACCCACACCAATGGTGTAGATAGTGACATCATTATTGACAGCTAATTCGTTGGCTTGTTCTGGGGTAATATTTCCCGCTGTATTTTGGCCGTCTGTCAGCAATACCAATACTCTATTCGACTCTTTGCGTGCTTCAAACCTTTTAATTGCTAGCCCAATTGCATCGCCAATAGCAGTTTGCTCACCTACCAAACCTATCAGTGATTCGTTTAACAGCTGCTCTACTGTTTCTCTGTCGTAAGTCAGTGGTGCTTGCAGATAAGCGGTATCAGCAAACAAAATCAATCCTAATCTGTCGCCCACTCTGCGTTTAATGAAATCGCTGAGTACAAACTTAATCATTTTAAGTCGGTCTACCTGACGCCCATTAACTTGCATATCATCAATTTTCATACTGCCAGATAAGTCTACCGCTATCATTAAGTCTCGACCCTCGGCCGGAATACTGACAGGTTCACCTAACCACTGAGGCCTAGCAGCTGCCGACACAAGGGCAATCCAAGCCAATGTTGCTAACAGTAAATTTAATTTTTTTGTACCTTTACGTTGGCTTTTTGCTTCTATGCCTGCTGTGAGACGAGGTACACGAAGAGCTGCTTCTTGACCTTGCTTTTTACTTGGCATCAATAACGTCAATAACGGTAAAGGCAATAGAAATAATACCCACAACCACTCAAATTCAAGCATGGCTGGACTCCAATTGGGTAAATATATCTTTGTTTGGGGGCAGGGCAGACTTAATCCACGTTTCAACAGACTCTGAGTACCTTGCATATGAAATATTTTCTGTTGTGTGTGCTTGGTAGAGTTCATTTTGCATTAAATCAAACGATTCAGAAAAGTCTTTGGCTTTGTTACTAGAAAGTGTGCTGGCTAAAAACTCTGCCCACTTTACTCCATGCATTTCTTGCACGTTTTGGTTAGGGAAATACGTCATAGCCACACGTTTTAACAATTGGTTGAGTTGTGACACACTATCGAAATCTGAGCCATCTATTTGTTGTAGGGCTCTTAGAGCCTGGCGTTTAGCTATCCTTATCTTTCGAAATTTAACCAACCATAACGCAAGTAGGCATATGCCTAAAATAACGAAGCCAAAAAGTAACCACCACCCATAAGCTGGTGGCCAGTTTTCTATAACTGCAGGAGTGCGAATATCTTTTAAGTCTTGAAGTGGATTCATCTGTTTTTACTCCCCGAAAAACGCGCTAACTGCAATTCTAGGGGTTGGCCAGCATCAATTGGAAAAACCTGTGCCTTACATTGTTTAAGCGTGTTTTCAATTTTATCAAAATAAGCCTGATGTTGGTTGCTGTATTGTACTTCTGTGTCTTTTTCACCTAACACTATTTGCTGCCTGTTGAGTCCATCACTTAACGTTACTCTTTGACTCAAATTGACTTTTGGTAACTGATGTTCAAACGGATCGCTAATTGGGTGAGCAATCACTTCACAATGTTTACTTAGCTGTGCGATATGTTGTATCGCCAATTCGTCTAACTGACTAAAGTCGCTCAATATAAAGATCAAGCTTCCCGGGTGAGCTAGTCTGCGTAACCTTGCGCATGCATTAGCAAGTGAGATTTGTTCTTGTTCTTGCTTTGAAGTTTGTGACCCTTGTTGCATTTTTATCATGCTATTTAACAGCGACAACACCGCTTTTTGACGAGTAAAGGGTTTACATTCGAGATGTTGATACTGATTAAATACTAATCCACCGATACGGTCACCGCGCTTTCTGGCCGACCATGCGATAAGGGCACTTAAATGTGCGGCTTGCACTGACTTAAATAGAAACTGGGTGCCAAACTGCATACTCGAAGATAAGTCAGTGAGTATAAATACAGGCCGTTCTTTTTCTTCACGGTAAAGCTTAGTATGTGTTTTACCGGTACGAGCGGTTACGCGCCAATCTATGGCTCGAATATCATCACCTGCTTGATAGTGTCTGGCCTCGTCAAATTCCATGCCACGGCCTTTGGTTTTTGCCAGATAAGCGCCAGCAAGTTTAGCTTGCACCGTTTTACGAGGTGAAAGATTTAATAAAGCTGTTTTACCTTGATAATGGATAAGTTCCTTTATGCCAAGGTTCACACCGTCGCTCTGGTATTTAGATAACCATTTTACAATGTCTTGCATGCTGCTTCCTTTAACCGTCGTAGTCTAAGGAACAGGCACTAGCTGCATAATTTTGTCCAACACTTGATTACTGTTGACCCCTTCTGCTTCTGCCTCATAACTGAGTAATAACCT
>JBNMPD010000267.1:0-3900 GCA_051276225.1 Flavobacteriales bacterium | reverse complement strand
AACTATTGATGTGAGCAGAATTTGTACAAATAGCTAACGAATACTGCTCAATTAATAACAGGGTTTTTGACTAATTTTTTTTACCTGAAAGACGAACCCATTCATCTTGAACAGCAATGGCATCCATATCACACCAATGACTATAAATATTTTGCAGTTCATTGGCCTGTTCTTCTAAAACACCTGACAGTGCAAGGTGACCATTTGGTGCAACAAATTCAATAATCGTTGGTGCTAATTCACGTAATGGTCCGGCTAAAATATTAGCAACAACCACATCAGCTTTAAAACTTGGCTGATCTTTTGGTAAGAAAAGCTCTAAACGGTCTGCAATACCGTTGCGTTCAGCATTTGCTTTACTTGCTTGTAATGCTTGTGGGTCGATATCAATACCGATGACTTTTTTAGCGCCTAACTTGAGTGCCGCCAGCGATAAAATTCCTGAACCACAACCAAAATCAACTACAGTTTTTCCCACTAAATCTAATCCGTCTAACCAGGTTAAACATAATGCCGTGGTTGGATGGGTGCCGGTGCCAAACGCTAAACCTGGATCAAGCATAACATTTACTGCATCGGGGTCAGGTACGTCCCGCCAGCTTGGACAAATCCATAAACGCTCACCGAATTTCATTGGATGGAAGTTGTCCATCCACTCTCTTTCCCAATCTTTATCTTCCAGTTGCTCTAACTTGTAAGCCATATTGTTTTTATCTGGATGGATACTTTTCAAATAAGTAATTGTTTTATCCATGTCATGGCTGGCATCGAATAAGCCCATTACCACGGTATTGTGCCAGTAGATAACTTCATCACCCGGAAGCGGCTCATAAATAGGGGTATCTTGAGCGTCGATAAACGTCACGGCTTGTGCGCCACAAGCACTTAACCAATCACTATATTTTTCTGATGTGTCTTCATTCGCACTTAAGCGAAGTTGTATCCAAGGCATGGGGAGGTGCTCACTGTAAATTTTTCACTAGTTTAGCATTTGTTAGTTAATACCTACAAAGACTTCTGCTAGAGTGTTGAGACAATGTAAAATATCCTACTTAGTCTATTAAGGAACCTTATGATGCTCGATCTTCTCCCTGATTTATATGACATTTACCCTGACGCATTAACATTGGCTCAACCGCTATTTACCGATTATGGCAAAGATAAAATATTCTACGGGGAAATAGTTACTGTTGATTGTTTTAATGACAATTCAAAAGTTAAAGCCTTAGTTGATACCGATGGTAAAGGTAAAGTGATGGTTGTAGATGGAAAAGCAAGTATTACTCATGCGCTTTTAGGTGATATGCTTGCTGAAAAAGCGGTTAAAAACGGCTGGCAAGGTATTGTTATTAATGGTTGTATTCGTGATGCAGGTACTATTGCCACACTCAACTTAGGTGTTAAAGCACTGGGGTGCTGCCCAATTAAAACTGAGAAACTAGGTATTGGTGAAGTAAATATTCCCATTGCTTTTGCTGGCATTCATTTTATTCCCGGACAGTTTATCTATGGCGACAGTAATGGCTTAGCCATCAGTGAAAAACTTTTATCATTACCGTCTTAACGCAATTGTTTAGGCTCATACACAGATTAAAGACAATATAGGTTATTTATATGAAATATTTTCCAATTTTCCTTGATGCTAAAAACATATCAGCAATGATTGTTGGTGGCGGTGACGTTGCCGCACGTAAAATTGAACTACTGCTAAAAAGTACGACAAATATTACCGTAATGGCTGAAAGTTTATCCCCTAGTGTTCAGCGCTTAATTGATATACATAAACTGCACTGGCTAACGCATAATTATAAAGGTGGATACTTGGCGGGGATTAACTTAGTCATTGCAGCTACCGATGATAGTGATGTTAATAAAGCGGTAGCAGCTGAGTCGCAATCTTTTAATCTTCTTACCAATGTAGTAGACCAGCCAGAGCTATGTACTTATATCACACCAGCTATTATTGATCGCTCACCGATGATCATCGCGATGTCTAGCTCTGGTAGTGCTCCTATACTCTTAAGAATGCTCAGAGAGCAAATTGAAAAAACGCTACCCAATGGCTACGGTAAACTCGCCGATTTTTGTTTTAAATTTAGAGACCATGTGAAAGTGAGAGTAAAAGGGCTTCGCAATCGTCGCTCGTTTTGGGAAAGTGTATTAAGAGGTCCTATTGGTGAAAATATCTTACAAGGAAATATACAAGATGCTGAACAGCAGCTTATCACGAGTTTAAAAAACGAAGTTCCTCTTCCTCAGGGTGAGATAGTATTTGTTCATACAAAAACAGGTAACCCAGATAAATTGACACTGCAAATTCACCGTGAAATGCAATTTGCCGATGCGGTATTTTATGATAATAACGTTAATATTGATTTTATTGAATATATACGTCGTGATGCTGATAAATATCCACAAAGTATTTCTTCAACAATTCAGGTTAACTTTCAGCATGCATTAGATTTATCAGAAAAAGGACAAAAAGTTATTTATCTCCTCGCTGGCTTTACAGAGCTACCTATAAACTCTGCTTTATCTTTAAGTATGACAAGGAAGACACAACTCGTTTGTGCCGACTGATTCAGCACAACGTTAAAATGAGCACAAAAAAATAGGCTCTATTTACATAGAGCCTAATAAAAACAATACTTTGCGCAAACATTGTTTTATCTGGAGAAGGTAACACAAAAAAATGGTTAAAAAACGCACAATTAAATTGGTGCATTCAAACAAGTAAGCAACGTCTTTATTGGTTAATCAACCTAAAAATGATAACAAAACTCTTTACAAATGCAAACAATAATAATTAGCATTTGCGTTAGGTGATTTTCATCGCTAGTAAGTGGTTATCCCACCTTAGCTGATTAAATGAAAAAGCAAGCCTTGATGAAGAGATGCTACCTTTAGCAAGTTCAGCAATTTGACCTTTACCACTGCTTGCAAATAACTTATCGGTATAAGCAAGGCCAGCACCGTCAGATAAACGTTCAGTACCTAAAAAACTATCATTATTTAAAGACCAATACGTGATCATATCTGCGCGAGGACAACTTATTGCCACTAACGAATTATTATCGTCAACACAGATACTTGCCGTATATTGATTCATCGACCGCCACTGCTGCTTTGACGCTTTTAAATACTTTAATGAAGAGCCTTGTATATGAGAAACCGCTAAAGGAACAAGATCTGTTCGAATTCCCTGGTACTGCAGGCCGGCAATAACCTTATCTTTTGCACTAACACCAAGGTGCCTAATACTCAACTGTGGGTTATCGAGTTGATGCTGCTCAATAATTTTTCCTGAAACTAAATCTAAATAGGATAAGTTGGGCTTCATCGAGTCTATATTAAGTTTTTTTCTTGGCTGATCAGGATGAGTTTTAATGCCACCATTGGCAATAGCTAACGTTTCATCATTAGACATCAACGCAATTTGGTGAGGACCAATGCCACCTGACGGATATCTATTAATTATTTGGTAATTACTTGCATCACGTTCAACAATAAAACCATTACCCGTGCCAAAGTGATTTTCACTGGTCAATAGCGTATTTTCTCTCGTCGATAACACACCGTGACCATAGAAATGATAACCCTGCTCAGGCCTTATATGATGAACTATTTGTCCTGAAATAAAGTCAACTTCAAATGCATAAAGACCAGGTCGTCGTGCAAAAATTATTGCCCGACCTGGTTTACCTTCAATATTAATAGCGTCATGGCCACGTGCAGGTAAAGAGATACGGCTAATCTCATTACCCTGTAAATCAACCGCACAGACAAAGTGCTGATTATTATGATCTGTAGCAGCACTGACCAACCAATATTGTTCAGCTTTGCTACTAGAAACGAAAGCAAATAGCCCGGTAGCACTGCAAGCTACGGTTGCGGTTGCGG
>JBNMPD010000266.1:0-3907 GCA_051276225.1 Flavobacteriales bacterium | reverse complement strand
CACATTAGGTTTGACTCACTCTAAGTGCATAAGCAATGGCAAAGGGTGCCAAAGCTAAGGAGAAAAGGAACATAGCACCAATAATTGCTAGCTGCGCACTATATTGCAATTGCATCGAGGCCGATTCCACAGCAGAAGTAGCAAAGATTAATAAGGGTATAAACACTGGCAACAATAACAAAGCTAATAAAACACCCCCACGGTTTAATCCTACAGTTAATCCTACGGCTATAGCACCAATTAGGCTCAATAAAGGCGTACCCAATAGCAAGGTTTTCAGCAATGCCCAGTACATGGGTTCACTAAGGTGTAAAAACAACGCTAACAAGGGTGATAATACAATCAATGGAAGAATACTGGTTAACCAATGAGCCAATACTTTGACCAAAGCAGCAGCCGGTAATGAGGTACTGGACAACATTAGCTGTTCTAATGTTCCATCTTGAAAGTCGTCTCGAAATAAACGTTCTAAACCTAAAAGAGAAGACAATATTGCAGCAACCCAGATCACCCCAGGGCCAATAAGTTGTAACGTTTTTGGCTCAGGTCCTACGCCAAGTGGGAATAGGCTTATGACCAAAATAAAAAATAACATAGGCTGCATAAGCTCAGCTCTTTGCCGGTAGGCCAAAGCTAAGTCTCGTTTTAAAATAGCCATCAATGCTGCCACTAAATCCTATACTCCAAGGTCAATTCGTCAGTTGGATAATGTAAATGTAAAGCTTGATGAGAAGTCATCATTACTGACCCGCCTGCGCCAAGAAATTGAGTGATGAGTTTGCTTAGCAACTCAATACCTTGGGTATCTAGGGCGGTAAAAGGTTCATCTAAAATCCATAATTTCGCATCTTGTTTGAACCAAAACCTTGCCAATGCAACTCTTCGCTGTTGACCAGCAGACAAATTAGCGATTGGGATATCTTCTAAACCCACTAAGTTAAGCTTAGCCAAGGTATCAAAAATTGTATCGTCTGAAATACTAACTTGATGCTGTTTACACCAAAACTGCAAATTTTCTAGGGCACTTAACGTTAGGTTAATTCCCAACTTGTGACCAAAATAAACCAAATCTTGGTGATAAATTTCGCGACAATGTTTGATGTTTTGTTGACAAAAATGCACGTCGCCAGAATCAGCATCAACTAAACCCGCAACAACTCTAAGCAAACTGGTTTTACCGGCTCCGTTTTGCCCTTTGACATAAAGTAAAGCACCTTGCTCTAAAGCAAAACTTAAGTTTTCAAACAATAATCTATCTCTTTTAACTACGGATAAATTAGTCACAGAAATTACCGTCAAATGTGTTCTCATTTCTATTATAATAAGGAGCTGAAAAAAGTGCCGTAAATGGTGCTGTTGACGATGCCATAAAAAGTGCCGCAAAAAGTGCCGCAAAAGATGCCGTAAAAGGCGCCGCAAAAAATATTGTAAAAAATCCTACGAAAGACGCGACAAATATGCTGCGAAAAAAATACGATAAAATATGCATTCAATTGATTTCTAATAATATCATAGGGCTAGGCCCTGACCTACTAGCTTAAAAAAATAGTTAATGACAATTAGTAACAAAATAATCAGGAAGATAGGCATGATAAAAACCATAGCAGTTAAAAAATAAACATGCCGATCAGCCAAATTACCTTAGTTGCGCGTAAACTATGTTTTAACTTTTACTTTTTATGATATCAGCCGATAACATTTCTATGTACGACATTTCTCAATCCTCGCAAGCAACCATATCTCAAGCACTCAGTCAGTTGAGTCTTTTAGCGCCTTCATCTGAAATGGCTCACCAAGGTGTTGAGGTTATGGTAAAACACCTTGCCGGTAACGTTTTAAGTTTAAATAGAAATACTCTTTTGCAGATCAAGGACGTTTTATTAAACAATCCTGAAATAAAAGGAAAATTAGCCGAAGGCCAAACTCACCAGCTTAAATTATCATTAGAAAGTAACGTGTCTCTAGCGTTTTTCTCTCAGACAAGTGCCAAATCTACGATTCTGATTTCGCTCACTGAGCAACAACTACAACGTTTACTTAAGTTACCTGGAAATCAATTAATTCCCAGCAACCTGCTAACTAAGCCAATTAACTTTGAATTACCTATAAAGCCAGTTTTACAGCAACTACGTAAAATTAGTAGTGAACAAAATCAGGAGCTGATGCAAAAACTGCAGGCCTTAATTATAGATAAAATATCCCTGCGAATAAAACCCAGTGGTGAAATTGATTTGTTGTTGCAAGTTACTAAGCCTGTGGCCAACATTCCCGTCACCAAAGAGATAGCGCAAGCACTGGCGCCACTCAAATTACCTAACCAACAGGCAGTCGTTAAACATCTCAATTTACCCGGTGATGTCAACAAACAAATGCAGACGCAAGCACGCTTTCAAACACACTCTCAAGCACCTCATCCAGAACTCAACGTAAATATTCAAAGGCCAAATATCGAGGCAGTGCAGAATACTAGTTCTGATCGTAAATTGAAGTTTATGTTGCCGCCTGTAGATGGCAATAAATATCAAGACATCAAATTAAACATAAAAGATGCAGCTTCTAATCTGATTGCTGCGGTTCAAGAAAGACCTTCGCCACAAAGTGTGATTAGCCAAAGTCTACTCACCAACAAACTGGAACAAATTAATGTAGTACAAAGTTTGTTGCGTATTGTTCAGGCAAAAGCAGAGGCACCTGCAATGACCCTGCAATCGATAGAAAAAGCATTAGTCGACGTCGATTTTTTTAAAGCAGCTACCGAGCAATCAAGCAAACAATTAGTTGAACAGTTATTACAACAAATTAAACAAGCTCTGCCTCAAGGTAAAGACTCAGACGTTAATCAGATAAGACAATTATTGACGACGCCCGCTCTGAATTTGTCAGTTTCACAGATGAGCAGCCCCACATCAAGCCAAGGGTTTATGAGTGCGTTGGTCACTCTTTTACAGATGTCCCTCAGTGCAAAGTTGGCGCGTAATCAATCGAGTCGAGCTGAACACATTATAACAACGTTGAATAATGTATTGGGTAGCTCCAGTCAGGTAAAACCAGATATTACAAAAAAATCGCTCAGTGAGATGTCACAGTTAGACCAAAAACATCAATTAATGAAGGAAATTGCACGATTATTTTCTGGTCATCAGGCGAATAAGCTAGGCAATGCAGAACAGATGATCCAAGGTCAAGAAACCTTTTACTACAATTTACCGTCAGCATTGGGTGGTACTTTCAAAGACATTGAATTACTGATTAAACGAGAAGAGCACAACAAAGAAAACCCATCCGCTGACGAACAAAGCAATAAAACATGGCAACTCACCATGAAATTAGCCGTTGGTGAAATGGGGGAAATATTAACAAAAGCTAAGTTGAGAGCTGACACATTAGAAATTAACTTTTATGCTTCTAATGAAGCAGTAAAAATTCAAGTGATGAATTACCTGCCGTTATTACGCAGAAAACTAGACTCACTAGGCATTGAAGTGAGCAAAAGCCATTGCCAGTTAGGGAAGATCCCCGACACTTTGCAACAGCGTCCCCATCATGTGTTCCAAGCTAAAGCTTAATATTTATAGGCCTAAACATTAATGACATACAAAACAACAACAAAAGACCAACAAAAAAGCGCTGTTGGCCTTAGATACCAACAAAATAGCCAAGCAGATTCACTTAACAAAGACGAAACGGGTGGCGGACCCTCCGGTGGGGCACCCACCATAATCGCGAAAGGTTTTGGCGACTTAGCTGAAGAAATTATCGCGCTTGCCAGACAAAACGGAGTGTTAGTGCATGAAGACCCTTACCTTAGTGACTTTCTAGCTACACTAGACTTAGGTCAAGAAATACCCGACCAGCTTTATCATGTAATAGCAGAACTCATATCATTCTCATATGTGTTGCAGGGCAA
>JBNMPD010000265.1:0-3913 GCA_051276225.1 Flavobacteriales bacterium | reverse complement strand
CTTAGACCTGATGAGATTTATTCTGAGGTAACTGAGTAAATCCCTGCGGCCCCTTTAAAAATAAGCCAAGGATATGATATGAGTGGATTAACATCTCGCAAAAACGCAATAACTGAAATCACAAATCGTGCACCAAAAGTGTGTGACATGCCTGAATCATTGAGCAAAATATGGGCAACAG
This sequence comes from Flavobacteriales bacterium, assembly GCA_051276225.1. GTDB lineage: Bacteria > Pseudomonadota > Gammaproteobacteria > Enterobacterales > Alteromonadaceae > Paraglaciecola. Next base: position 3,732 of record JBNMPD010000265.1, on the reverse strand, counting down.
ACGTATTTAATCTCGCTGCAATGGAAGAAGCGTTATCAAAAAACACTTTTAAAGCCATTAAAAAAACCGTTCAAACAGGTGCACCTTTAGATCCAGCAACAGCAGATGTAGTAGCTGCGGCAATGAAAGATTGGGCTATGACAAAAGGAGTTAAATTCTTTTCACATATTTTTTATCCCATGACCAACATTACAGCTGAAAAACACGATGGTTTCATTATTACTAACTCTGATGGTGGTGCAATTACTGAATTTACTGGTAGTTTATTAATAAAAGGAGAGCCTGACGGTTCGTCATTCCCTAATGGTAGCTTGCGAATGACCAACGCAGCCCGAGGCTACACAGCATGGGATCCCACCAGTCCCGCTTATGTGATGCATACAGCTAATGGCGCCACGCTGATGATCCCCAGTGTCTTTATGTCTTGGACGGGTGAAGCCTTAGATAAAAAAATCCCTCTGCTGCGCTCAAACAAAGCCATGGATAAGGCTGCACAAAAAGTATTAAGCCTAATGGGTGAAACAGACATAGCGACACTTAATTCAAGTTGTGGTGCCGAACAAGAATACTTTTTAGTGGATGAGCATTTTGCTAACGCGCGCCCCGACCTATTATTAGCCGGCCGCACTTTGTTTGGCGCACCGCCTGCTAAGGGCCAGCAATTTGATGACCACTATTTTGGTGCCATACCGGCCAGAGTCCAAGTGTTCATGCAAGACTTCGAAAACAAACTATATCGCTTAGGTATTCCAGCTAAAACTCACCACAATGAAGTGGCCCCCGGTCAATTTGAAATCGCTCCCTATTACGAAGCAGCCAATGTTGCAGCCGATCATCAGCAATTATTGATGACACTGATGAAAAGCACCGCTAAAGAACATGGTTTTTTATGTTTATTGCATGAAAAACCCTTTGCTGGTGTAAATGGTTCAGGTAAACACGTTAACTGGTCTGTGGGCAATGCGACCCAAGGTAATTTACTCGACCCCGGCAGCACGCCTCATGACAACCTCAACTTCTTATTGTTTTGTGGTGCAGTTATACGTGGTGTGCACCTACATGGACCGCTCCTAAGGGCTGTAATAGCTTCTGCTGCCAATGACCACCGCTTAGGGGCTAATGAAGCGCCACCAGCGATTTTATCAGTCTACTTGGGACACCAATTAGAAAGTGTTTTTCATGATATTAAAGACGGTAAATTATTAGAAAAAGCCAAAGGTGGCTTGATGGATCTTGGTTTATCACAAATTCTTAAATTTGAAAGAGATCCAGGCGACCGAAACCGTACTTCACCTTTTGCCTTCACCGGTAATCGTTTTGAATTCAGAGCCGTGGGATCATCACAATCTGTATCAGGCCCCTTGGTTGCGATGAATACTATGTTAGCCGATTCACTTAACTGGATAGCTGAAAAACTTGAAGCAGGCATAGCTAAAGGTGAAGACAAAACTGCAGTAGTCATTACTGTATTGCAAGAATTAATGACATTACACGGAAATGTTATCTTTGGTGGTGATGGTTATTCAAGTGAATGGCATAGAGTGGCAGTTGAAGAACGCGGTTTGAAAAACATCCCTACCAGTGCCGATGCTTTACCTGCTTTTAAAGAAGAATCGGTGGTGAAATTATTCGAGTCAACTGGGGTGCTCTCACCCGCGGAGCTGGCTAGTCGTTTTGAGGTCTACGCAGAACAATATATTTTATCTATTGAGATGGAAACTAATCTGGTCATCGATTTAGCGAGTACCAGAATTTACCCTGCAACTGTGGGCTATTTAGACAGTCTTGCTAGCGCAGCTTCTAATCTAAATGGCTTAGACATTGAAATGAGCCACAGTAGTATTCAAGAAATTGCTAATGAAGCTAATGCCATGATGGCTTCGGTTAGGAAACTGAAGAAAGCCATAAGTGTAGAAAATTTTGCCAGTATCGAAGAACATATGAACTATTGTGCCAAAACGCTTTGCCCAATAATGTTAGAAGTACGCAGCCACGCTGACGCACTAGAAGGCATAGTGGCAGATGACTTGTGGCCATTGCCTAAGTATCAAGAAATGTTATTTATCAGATGATTTTATGAAATAAATAAGTCGTTGATAACATCAAAAATAAAGAGCCTAAGCTCTTTATTTTTGATGCCCACTTAAACCTTGCTAAATGTTATCCTCAACAATCGTACTAAGCCTTAAAAAATCATTGAGAAAGACAAAGTGAAAGCCTGCGCCTGCCATATTTTAGTTAAAGACAAAGCCTTAGCCGACAAGCTAAAAAGCCAGTTAGAAAAAGGCGGTAACTTTCACCAGTTAGCCAAGAAACACTCTGTATGTCCGTCCGCTAAAAAAGGCGGTGATTTAGGCGAATTCGGCCCTGGTGTTATGGTTAAAGCATTTGACAATGTTGTGTTTAAGAAAGAAATACTCACCGTACATGGGCCAGTAAAAACCCAGTTTGGTTTTCACTTAATTAAGACCCTCTATCGCAGCTAATGACAGTTTTGATATTGCTACATTCTTACATTGCTGGCAATTCCCATTGATTGTTTTTGTCTCGAATAAACTCAAACTTTTTACCAACCATAGAAAGATGTAACCCCTTGTAATAATCAGGATTGTCACCTATCCATCTAAGATCTTCATCACTGTCACTAAAGGTCACTTGGAGCAAAAATAATACCTCTTTATTTTTGTAAGCATCATTAGCAATTGGCAAAATAAGGGACAATTTCGAAAAGTGAATATAATCCTCTTCTGCAACTGAAAGCGGCGTATAAACATTATTTTGTGTCAAACTTGCCAATTGTTTTTCACTCACAATATGATACAAAGTTGTATCAGCTAGCCCCCGCCCACTGACCACTAGGCTAGCTAAAAGGATAATAGAAAGCAGTAATTTTGAAATCAACTTATTGATGTGTTTATCAACCGTTTTAATATTATTAATTCGTATCTTATTCAATCTCGATAGTATCAGAGACTGCTAAAAATTTACCCATCGAATCTCTTGAAACTGTTTGAACTTGTAATACTGCGTCTGAGTTAATGCCTCCTAATATATGCGGAAACAATTCGCTGTCTGTAACAGGGAAGTCTGGTTGTTTATCGCCAACTGGCTCAGTACCTTCAAATATTGTTTGTACACCACTTGCCTGTAATGTGTCTACGGACATTCTCAAACATAACCAATCACCTTTAACATCCTGATAAAAGTGGTTACCTGTTATTAATAAAAAATCTGGATTGGCCGTCTCGTAAGTAAGCTTATCCTGACTGTAAGTGGGAGGATAATAGGTACTTTTTGTTGCGAGGGTTTGCTCCCATAAATCTTTCCACAGAAGGTGAAAAACATAATTATATTTAGTAGTATATACACTCAAGTCAGCAGGTGATGACGCGTGAGAATTGGTAAAAAAAGAGACTTATTACGAATATTATTCGTTCTATTTAAAGTTGTAATTTTCATATTGATTATTAATGTATTACGTATATAACTCGAAGCTACCCTGCTAAAAAATACTTGTCAAAGCCTATAAAAAATCTATTTCTCATGTATTACAGTGGTGCATTAGACGTATGCAAAACAACACATTACTCGAAAAAAGCGCGTTTAAAAAAGAGAAATGCATCATTATAATGCATGGCAATTTATGTGATAAACAGCCCATCACATCCCCACTATTTGAAAACCCAATACTTTACCCCTTGCTGCTGTTAACGATTCAGTATCTAACCTTGG
>JBNMPD010000264.1:0-3966 GCA_051276225.1 Flavobacteriales bacterium | reverse complement strand
CAGTTTGGAACAGCGATTTTATTAGGCAATTACCGATGTTGCCAATGCAGCAACTTGAAACAGCATTCTGTTTATCTCGTTATACTGACTGGCCAAATGCTCATGGTCTCAACGATTTAAAGAAGATTTGGGGAAATATAGATATCCCCAATTTTGTTTGCCAAAGCCAACTTATCGAATCTGACAACTACTACGAACAAATTATCCATCAACAGCATATTATTCCAACCCGGCCAAACAGCTGGCATGACTTATTTAACGGTTTAATTTGGCTGCAGTTTCCGCAAACAAAACGATTGTTAAATCAACAACACGTTGAAGATATTCAGAAATATGGTCTATCACCCAGAACCTTAAGAAGAAATAACTTAACCCATTTCGATGAGTGTGGGGTCATTATTACTTATCAGCGTGCAGATGTTTTTTCACGTCTTATGCAAAATTTAAAGCAGCACCAATGGCAATCTGTTTTTGTCGAAAATAGGCAGTATTGGGGCAGTGAAATAAAGTGTTTTATGTTTGGTCATGCCAACCTAGAAATGTTGTTACACCCCTTTATTGGTTTGACAGGCAAATGTTTGATGATAGAAGTGGACAGTCAATTTTTAACATTGCCTTATCCACAGCAAGTGGCTCAGATTGATACATTATTAGTTAACCAAATCCGCCACACTAATTTATTTGCTGAGCATAAGCCACTCAGCCCAATGCCATTATTGGGGATCCCTGATGTATGGGATGCCAATAATGATCCAAAATTCTACACAAATACTGATTATTTCAGACCTCAACCTTCAGCTTCAGCTTCACCTGCACCTAAACCTAAACCTAAATCAAAATAGCACAATTAATGCCCAACTTGCCCAAATAAGGATATAGGGCGCTATAGCAATTATATAGGTTCTTTTAGTCGGCAACTGAGTCCATTGACTTAATCCAACTGCAATTAAATACATGACCCAAAAAGATTCCAAACGAATGCTTTGAGCAAATGAAGACCAAGCAGAATCCATGCCTATGTTAAAAATAAACGCCATGGAAGTAGGGGATAAACTGATCGGTGATAGTTGATTATCTGTTGCTAATAACACCACTAGCGCCGCGATTAAACTGCTGACAATCACAGGTATACTGACCCACCAACTAAACCCGTACCAGTCAGTATAACCTTGAACACATTCGTCATCTGCCTTGGTAAAAATATTAAGATACAGTGCTAATATTGCATTGCTTAAAATAACCACAAATATTGAACTGAAGACGCCTGCCCATAAACTTTGTGCTTGGTCTGTCATATTATTACGCAGCATACTTTGCTCAGCTGGACTGAGGTTACCTGCCATAGATTGCACCATAAATTCGCTATACCAATTAAAATCTACAAAGTTGAAATACATGTATACGGGAATGACACCAACCATTGATATGCAAAGAAAAGGTATCCAAGACCAATTGTGCGTTTCTTCAATCGTGGCAAATACCTGATTAGGTTTCACAAAAATGTCTTTCATGGCCTGAAAGGGATTATTGACCTTGTGCACACATCTCTCCTTACTAAATTATTTTGCTACAAATAAACCCAACATTATTAATATTAATTCGAGCTCGGTTAATATTGTTACATATTTTTTTTCTTGTTCGCATGTAATAAATCACAAATTGGAGGACTATACACCATAGCGGTTACAAACCAGGAAATGGAATGATAGAAATAAAAAAATTAGCTAAGAAATTTGCCGTTGAAAATCCTAAAAAACTCAGTGAGCAAGAAAAAAAGGATCCAAGACTAAAAGGGCGCTTTTTTCATTCGGTGCAAGATGTGTCGTTTACCTGCCATAAAGGAGAAGTGCTGGGATTACTTGGTCCTAATGGTGCGGGTAAAACCACTACCTTACGTATGTTATCCACTGCATTAAAACCTGATGGCGGCAGTGTAGAAATAGATGGCGAGAACGTATTAGCACATCCTGTTATTGCACGCAAAAAAATAGGTTTTTTATCAGGGGCAACTGGTTTGTATGGTCGTTTAACAGGCCGAGAAAACATTCACTATTTTGGTCAACTACATGGGATGAACGAAAAGTCTATCGCCAATCGTGTAAGAGAGTTAGCCGATTTATTAGATATGCATGACTTTTTAGACCGACGCTCAGAGAATTTTTCTACAGGTATGAAACAAAAAATTGCTATTGCGCGTGCGGTAGTTCATTCCCCAGAACTGGTTATTTTAGATGAACCTACAACAGGTCTAGATATTATGGCTACTCAAACGGTACTGGAATTTATTCGTGGCTTAAAAGAGCAAGGTACCCCCGTGATTTTTTCGACCCACCATTTGGATGAGGTTCAGGAGCTATGTGACAAGGTGACGGTGATTGATCAAGGTAGCACTATGTTTGATGGCGATATTGCCAGTTTTAAAGCACTGGCTGTAGGTTCATTACATCAGTCATTTATGGCTGCTATTCAATCAACGGACAAATAAATAGAGAGTCTAGAGTATGTGGTTAGTATTTAAAAAAGAGATAAAAGAATTACTTCGCGACCGTAAAACATTATTTTTTATGATTGCTTTGCCGTTATTAATTTTCCCTTTAATATTTGGCATAGTTGGTTTTGTGAGCAAACAAGCGATAGATAAAGCTGAAACCCAAGTACTCAATTATGCTTTAGTAGGTGGCCAGTATGCACCTGATATTGTAAAAGAGCTTCAACAACCAGAAAAGTTTAGTTTAGTTGAAATCGAAGCAAACGCTGATTACACCTCGATTATTAGCAACGATAGCGTCGATTTTGTGTTGGAAATTCCAGAGAATTATTCCAACGATGTGCTTAAAAATGGTCAGGCTAATATTAAGTTATATTTTAACGATGCGGGACTAAATCTTGTTTACAGACGGGTAAATGACATAGTTAAAGACCAGTCTAGGTTGTTTCAACAAAGTGCGTTTACTGCTTTGGGATTAGATTTAGCACAACAAAGCGCACTAATAGAACCGATAGTACTAGAAAAAGTTAATACCGCAGATGCCCGAGAAAACTGGGGTGAAAAAATAGGGGGGATGTTACCTTATTTGTTGTTCATTATTTGTCTGTCAGGTGCTATGGCACCAGCGACCGATATTGGCGCAGGTGAAAAAGAACGCGGTACTCTTGAGACTTTATTAATCTCACCCATAGATCGAAACAAAATAGTGATGGGGAAATTTTTAACTGTTTGTTTTGCTGGCACAATGACCGCACTGATAACAGTGGCCAGTATGGTGATCTGGGGCCTCATTTTGAGTCAAGGTATGGCAATTAAAATTGTTGCAGATTTTATGGCACAAATAGCCATGGTCGATTTTTTATTGATATTTTTAATGTTAGTGCCTGTTGTGGCTATTTTTGCATCTGCATTATTGAGCTTATCAATATACGCAAAGAGCTTTAAAGAGGCGCAAAGTTATATGGGGCCTATGACAATATTGGTTATCGTACCGGTTATATTGTCAATATTACCAGGCGTTGAACTAAAAGGGGGGTGGGCTTGGGTTCCACTTACTAATGTATCTTTAGCCATGAAAGAATTAGTCAAAGGTACAATGGATTACTTCCAGTTATTCGCTATTTTCGGATCGACGGTGGTAATTGCGGGAGCATTGTTTGCTTTTTGTGTGTACTGGTTCAATCAAGAAAAAGTCTTGTTTAGGTAAGTTGCTTGTCTAACTTATACTCGGTGGAGCTATGCTATCTGGCATGACTCCATTGTTTCTGGAAGTTTTACGGCATAAAGCGCTTTGTCAGCTCTAGAAAAATACCTATATGTGGATCATGCTCTTAATAAGTCGAGCTACCAATATTTCAAGATATTTTAAATTGCTGCAGTATCGAATTTTATTTGATGGCTTTAAGAACAGGCTCTGTAATTAAATTGTTGGTTTGGTCGCTAGCATCTGCTAATAAACAGCAAAATTCATCACCATC
>JBNMPD010000263.1:0-3993 GCA_051276225.1 Flavobacteriales bacterium | reverse complement strand
AATTACGATAAATAGAAAAGGCTACATCGGGTAAATCGCGTTTAAGATGAATTATCTTAGCATTAGGAAATAATTGATAAATCAAACCTATTGATTGAAAATTTGCAGGTAACTTATCAATAACATATCTTTTGCCCTTTGCATGTAGCGATATTTTTTTAAGATATATTTGTGCCGCTACATCTAATTGTTGCTGTGTTGCACTGGCCATTGAATATGGATAATGTGATTTTGAATGACTAAATAAATAATCAGCTACATCTCGACTTAAATAAGGTACTTCGCCAGCTGTTGCGATATCCTGATGCTCGATTAACAATTGCTCAAGTAAGGTTGATCCTGTTCTTGGTAGGCCAACAATAAATATAGGAATAGTATCGGCTAACTCTGTGTCTTTGTCTGGTGACCTGCGTTTAGATAAAACATTTACTGATGCAATTGTTTTGATTTGTTCAAAAAATGATTGTAATTCAATCGTTTTAAATTCACACAATTCTGCTTGAAGTAAATTGGCGTTTTCAAAATGTCGCCAAGCCTGATCATAATGTTGCATACTATCGAGTACATTACCTAAAGCATAGTGAAGAACCGTTGCCTCATTGGGGACTAATTTTTTTTGTTTCAAGCGTGTTTCAAGCAAAGTTAAATATTGTTCAGGATTGATAACTACCCGAGTTAACTCTAGCAGTGCAAATGACGTGATTGAAGTTTGTGTGAGTTGTATAACGGTTTCAAAAGACTGTTTCGCATTATCTAAATAACCAAACATTATAAATTGTAAGCCAAGGTGATAATGCACATAAACATCATTTGGAAAGTTTTTTTTGGCATATTTTAATGCAGTTAACGCATCAATTTCAGAATATACCCCATTAAATGCGGTAGATAATCGAATCAGAGGTATTGCCTCATTAGGCAGTAACTCACAGCTCTTAGTCAAAAAATAAACTGCTTTGTCAAATTGTTCTATTTTTAAAGCGATGGTACCCATGCCTAAGTAGGCTTGTCCACATTCTGGATGTTTGGTAATAGTTTCTGAATATAAACGTTCAGCTTGAACTAAATCATTTATTTTAAAAAATTCAGCTGCTTGTTGTAGTTTTAACAAACTCATCAACTTAACAATTTTGAGGACATAAAAAAGGCCTTACCTAGAAGGTAAGGCCAATATATTTAAAAGTTATAGTTAGCACTTATGTAGTACAAACCACCATTAAAGCCCATTGGTGAAGTCTCGTAATAGACACCGCCCCAATTGTTGTTAGGGATACCTTGATCTGCAGGAATATTAATTCTTTCAGCTTCCTGATCAAATACATTCTGTGCACCCACACTCACTGTAATTGCATCACTGAACATATAACTAACTTCAAAATCAACCGTCACAGCTGAACCAGCGGTAATCGCAGTCGCGTCATAGTCAACGTGTACACCTTGATATTCGCCGTAGTAATTAGCTCGGGTAAACATTGAAACGTTTTCCCAAGATTGTGCCCAAGTAAATGTTCCTCGGTGTTGAGGTAAATCTTCTTCTAGACGTTTAACTTTAAAAGCGCCTGTGATGGCAGAAAATTTAGTGACTTCTGTTTCATTCCAGTTATACGCCAAGCTGAAGGTTGAACTGCCCTCAAACAAGTCAGCTGAATAGTTAGCTACGACATCGATACCTTGAGTCGTGGTGTCAAAGTCATTAGTAAAGAAGCTGACTTGTTGAAAACTATCTATATTCGGCTCGATTGCTCTAAGTGCATCTCTATCTGCATCAGTTAAGTTGATTTTATCAGACTGACTGAGACGATCAGACACTTGTATATTGTAGTAATCGATCGTCATAAAGAAATCGCCGTCTTGGTAAACACCACCAAGTGTATAGCTGTCCGACTCTTCAGGTTGAAGCTCACTGCCACCTAGTTGAACTGAAATAGGATTTGTGGGCGCCAAAAGAGCTGAATCAACTAATACTCCACCGTCTAGGCTTGTTTGCACATTGCTAACGTTAGCTTGACCTACAGTCGGTGCGCGAAATCCAGAGCTGATTGAACTACGTACTGATAACTCATCGGTTAAATGTAACTGAGCTGATATTTTATAGTTAGTTGTAGAGCCAAATGAATCATAATCTTCATAACGCAACGCGCCACCCACTAATAGATCTTCAGTTACCTGAGCTTCTACATCAACATAAGCGGCATAGTTTCTGCGAGTTGTCACACCAGCGGCATCTGGCTTAAAGCCTGGGAAACCATTTGAACCAATACCGAAGCCTTGAGAAGTCAGTGGGCCTGCAGTATAAGAGGCGACATCGCCTGCAATGACTTCAAATGACTCTTCATGCCATTCTAAACCACCGGCAACATTCATATCTTCATATAAACCTGCGTCTACTCGTTTAACTAAATCGAAGTTAAAGTTTTTCTCAAGTTGTATATATTTTCCTGGACGAAAATCGCGAGGCGAATTCGGGCCCAAAGAAGCGTTAAGGGTATTATAAATCACATACTGCGATTCATTTCTACCCACAGAGCCACTTAAATCATACAAAACACCGTCTACAAAACCGTCTTTAAATTCGCCTTTTGTGCCTATTGTTATCGCAGCATCAGTGATGTTCCCACCAAAGTTTGGTGTAAATCCTTCAGGAATGGTCTGATTGAATGCAAAACAATTGGCTGCAGTGAGTGAGTCTAAAGCTGTTTGATTCGGTAATCCATTAGAGCCTATTTCCACAACAGGACAATTTAATTGTTGATCGAGGCCATCTAATGAGCCTACTAATATAGTTGCCGGTGCGGCGGCATATGCATTAATCGCGGCTGTTTCATCAGTAGTTGGATTTTCTGGATCTGCAGCGAAAGGCTCTCTAGTGGCCGCGCCATCAACATTACGGATGGTACCGCCGTAAACGCCACCACGAGTATTAGGATTACGATAATAAAACCCACCGCGAACATCACGCTCAGAATAGTTACCAAACATATAAAATTCTTTATCATTACCTAAATCCAAGCCAACATTACCAAAAATAGTGATATCGTCATTGATTTCAGGAGACCCCCAGATTTGTGCAGGATTGGCAACATTCAAACCGGCAGCAGCAAAGGCAGCCGCATCGGGACGTTGTACGCTGCGACTAGTGGCATCAGAATTTTTGTATTGAAAACTAACGTTAGCGAATCCGTCATCGGTAAAAGGCATACCTAGATTACCAGACACTTGGGTCGATGCGCCGTCTCCTTCATAGTATTCACCATGACGTACTGATAAAGAACCACCGTCAGAGTCATCTTTAAGTACAAAGTTCATTACACCAGCTATAGCATCTGAACCGTACTGTGCGGCAGCGCCGTCACGTAATACTTCAACCTGTTTTATGGCAATACTGGGTATAACAGATATATCAGGTCCCTGTGCGCCATCATTGATACCGCCACCTAGAAAGGCAATAACAGAAGAGCGATGTCTTTTTTTACCATTAATCAATATTAAAGTACTGTCAGCGGGCAAACCACGAAGGTTTGCAGGACGAACTAGGGAAGCTGCATCACTTATGGGGTTAGTATGGACGTTTAAAGAAGGCACAGTACCTTTTAGAATTTCTAACATGTCAGTATTACCTGACCTTGACATTTCTTCAGCGCCTATAATGTCTATGGGTACTGGAGAATCAGCAATTGAACGTGGAGCAGCACGTGAGCCTACAACTGCAATTTTTTCGAAATTATTACCATCTTCTACTTCTTCTTGAGCAAATACAGGTGATACCGATACAACACTGACTGCAGCAGAAGCTGCTATGACATAACGAATATTCTTCGCAAGTTTAGTTATTGAAGTTTTCATGTTTATTTCCAGCTTAAAATTTTTATAGTGCTTAATGGCTAAGGTGAGGTTTAAACCTTGCAATCATTAAATGCTTTGTGTGTGTTGTTAACGTCTCTTGTTAACGCCTGAAAAGTATCCAGACCAACGCTTTATATACCCGCAATACGTGAA
>JBNMPD010000262.1:0-4000 GCA_051276225.1 Flavobacteriales bacterium | reverse complement strand
CTTGGCTGTGTCAGTTGCAATTTTTTGAAGCATTGCTAAGTAGGGTGATTCGGCTTTGTTACATTCTGTGAAGTGATATTTAAAACAAAATCAAATAAGCGTTGTTATTTTTGAGGTTGTTTACTGTGATAAAAGTATTCGAAGTGGCCAAAACGTAAATGACTTTGACAGACACGTATCATCTTAGCTGCTTGTTCTTGCTTTTCACGATATACAGGTTCGTCACTGACAATCAAACATAATGCGCATGAAGTAGGAATGCCTAAGTAATGTAAGGCTTCACTGGCTAAGTATTCTCTTATTGTGGAGCGTAATAATGCTCGTCCGTCAGCAAACCTTGAATAAGGTGTAGGTCCCGCGCCTTTTAGATGTAAATCCCATCGCTGCTTTTGTTCATTAACGGCTTCTGCTAGTAATAATCCGCGACCATCGCCTAGATCAGGATTCCAGTGCCCAAATTGATGTCCTCCAAATTTTTACGCCACAGAACAGCGATGTAATTCACCATCGTCAGCATATAGAGCTTTGAATAAGTGTGCCTCATGTTGCCATTCAGCTGGAAGGTTTAATTGTGTTGCAAGATTATGATTAAAAACGGCTAAGTGTGAATGTAATAATTTAATTGGCTTGACTTGTCTACCCAGTGAAGTAAATTCTTCAGCAAACGTGTGCTCTAACTTCATACAAACCGCTGTTTTATTAACACTAATTTTTAACTCATTTGTTTGGGTTTAATAGAAAGGATCAAACATGAAAAAAATTCATATTCATTTATTAAGCATTATTTTTGCTACAACTGGACTTGTTTCGCAACCAGTACTTGCAGCAGATGTTGCTGCAGGTAAAGTTGGATCTGCCACTTGCGCTGCGTGCCATGGCAATAATGGTATCTCTATGATCCCAATGTACCCTAACCTAGCTGGACAAAAAGAGCAGTATTTGGTTTTACAGATGAAAGCATTTCGTGACGGAGAGCGCAAAAATATGGTCATGTCTGCTATGGCTGTGGGTTTAAGTGATACTGATATTGTCAATTTATCTGCATATTACGCAAGTTTAGATCCGGCTGGAAAATAAGTGATCTTGTATAACGTAGTTTTTCTATAATGGTCACTACCCCTATTCCAGCGAGTACTAAATGACTGAAAATTTTCAAGCCATCACTCAGTTTATTGTGGAAATTGAAAAATTAAAAAACATTGAGCGCAGGATTAAGCCAGTTGGTTTGTCACGTTTTGAAAATAGCGCTGAACATAGCTGGCAAATTGCTTTATTGGCTTTAACACTCTTGCCCTATTCAGAGCAAAGCCCGGATCCATTAACCGTGGTCACTATGTTGTTATTGCACGACATAGTAGAAATCGACACAGGTGATAAATTCGCTTACGACGCAAATCATGATGACTATGATAATGAGTTGCTGTCGGCGCAAAGAATTTTTGCTATTTTGCCCAGTGATCAAGCACAAACGTATCTCAAATTATGGATCGAATTTGAAAAGGCACAAACACCTGAAGCGCAATTTGCTAAGGCAATAGACAGGTTAATGCCGGTGCTACAAAACTTGCACAACGGCTGTCAAAGTTGGATTGACCACGATGTGTCTGTGAGTCAAATATTGCTCAAGAATGCTGCGATTGAAAAAGCTAACCCACAATTATGGCAATGGGTGAAACAGCAAGTCATAGATGCAGGTGAGCGAGTGGGTTTGAGACGTCAATAAACGATATAGTTAGATATGCAAACGAAAGTGGTCTTAGCCAATGTCTGCACGTATAAAAAGACTGAAAATTGGTTACTAAGGAACCCATATGCTTGTACTTCACCACTTGAACAATTCCCGTTCGCAACGTATTTTATGGTTGTTAGAAGAGCTTAACCTCGAATATGAAGTTAAGCATTATCAAAGAGATAGTGTGACTAATCTAGCGCCTAACACGCTGACGTTAATACATGCTTTAGGTAAGTCCCCCATCATTACCGATGATGATGTCACTGTGGCCGAATCGGGTGCCATAATCGAATATTTAATGTGTACTTACTACAAAGAAGGCTCTGGGCAGCTTGTTGATCCGCAGCGTGGTACTGAGGTTTATAGGCAATATACATATTGGCTGCATTTTGCTGAAGGTACATTGATGCCGCCTTTGGTTGCTAAATTGGTGCTGGACAGAGTAAGGACCAATGCCAAACCATTTTTTGTTAAAGTGATTGCTAACAAAATTGTGGATAAATTGATGGCAGCTTACTATGGGCCGATTATCGCCAAGAACATGGATTATATTGAAAGCCACTTAGCTCATAATGCTTGGTTTGCAGGTGAAGAGTTATCAGGGGCAGATATACAAATGAGTTTCCCACTCGAAGCGGCAGTTGCACGAGGCAATGGCAAACACTTCCCCAATATCATTAAGTTTGTCGAAAAAGTCCATGCAAGGACAGCTTATCAAGCGGCCTTAGAAAAAGGTGGTAAATACGATTATGTGTAATGTGCACGGCTAACTAGTAAAACCATATAGGTTATATGATTTTTGCTAGTGAGTCGTATTTGTTAAAACGCTTATTCATCGTCCAGTGTTTTTTTAGATAACCCCATTTCTTGCATGATTTCTCTGGCTTCTTTGGGGATTATTTGGGTGTTATCTTTACTCAAGTCTCCGTCATCAGGTAAAGGCTGCCCAGTAAAAGCATGTAAAAATGCTTCACATAATAATTCAGAATTAGTGGCATGCCGCAAATTGCTAACCTGCCTTCGGGTCCGCTCGTCAGTGAGTACTTTTAAAACTTTAAGTGGAATAGATACAGTGACTTTTTTTACTATCTCACTCTTTTTACCATGTTCTGCGTAGGGATGAATATACTCACCGTTCCATTTTGTTGAATTTGCCATGTTTATATCTTTAATCTTTCTTATGCATTGAAATTCTAACCATTACGAGCAAAAGGTCAATGATAGACTGCTAAACATCTTGACGGCTTTACGTTCAAAGTCTAATTTAGACGTCTAAACGGCTAAATACTTTTGGAGTAAACCATGGTGTCATATGCACAGGGGATAGATGCATTAAATCAATCATTATCAGAATTAAAAGAGATTGATGTATCGTTTGAATTTTTTCCACCTAAAACAGAATTAATGGAACAAACGTTGTGGAAATCTGTGGAGCGTTTAGCACCCCTTAAACCATCCTATATGTCTGTGACTTATGGCGCAAATAGTGGCGAACGCGACAGAACTCATGATGTAGTAAAACGTATTCAGGCAATGACGGGTATTCAGGCAGTGCCACACTTGACCTGTGTGGACGCAACACGTGAAGAACTTATCGAAATTGCTAAGGATTATTGGCAAAGTGGGATCAGAAAAATTGTCGCTTTGCGTGGTGACTTACCACACGGTGTTGAAAAGCCCCAATCTTATGCTTCTGACTTGGTGGCGTTGCTAAAAGAAGTGGCAGATTTTGAAATTGCAGTCGCAGCCTATCCTGAAAAACACCCAGAAGCACCCAATAGTCAATTTGACTTACTTAATTTGAAGCGTAAAGCCGACGCCGGTGCTACCGAAGCAATAAGTCAGTTTTTCTTTGATGCAGAGGTCTTTTTACGTTTTAGGGATCGCGCCGCGGCAACTGGTATTGACTTAGATATTGTGCCTGGAATATTGCCTGTGACCAATTACCAAACCTTGCAGCGTTTCGCAGGTTTTACTAACGTACATGTGCCACAGTGGTTGCATAAAATGTACGATGGTGTAGATAAAGACGATCAAACCACACGTAATTTGATGGGGGCTAACATTGCCATGAACATGGTGAAAGTGTTGGCTAAAGAGGGAGTCAGGAAGTTCCATTTTTACACTCTTAATCGTAGTGAACTGAGTTATGCTATTTGCCATATGTTGGGTCTTAGAGCAGACTAGGGCTAATAGGTCGATAATTAGGTCATAAAAAAACAATGCTGCTGTCATCATTTCAGATACCAAGTTTTCAACAATGCCTGA
>JBNMPD010000261.1:0-4027 GCA_051276225.1 Flavobacteriales bacterium | reverse complement strand
TTATCATTATATAACTTAAAAAAATCCACATCAGCCATGATAAACGACAGCCAAGTGTCTGAACGTTTCGCTCTACCTACCTCTAGTAAAAGTCTTGTTTCAATACCACGGCGGTTTAATATGCCAGTGAGGTAATCTATATTCGATTGCTTCTCTAGTTTGATCATCAATGTTTGGGATATTGAAGAATACCTTGAGACTACCCAAGTCAATACTAAGCAAAGGCAAGTGAGTACAACATAATCAGCTAAAAGAACTAAATTTGGGTTTCTGGTGTCCTCAGGCACATAACCGATGACATCAAATACAAAAACACCTGCTAGAATTAAACAGACCAGTCCAAGAGATATGTATGCCGCCCGCTTGTTGATTAACAGCACTGTCATGATAGGTACGATAGGTGCGAACAACACAACTGACGCATTGAATCCACCCGTATAAATGCTGGAAAAGGTAAAACCAAATAACGCGTTGATCACTAAGATCCATGCTGCAATATCAATCGAACCATGACGTCTAATATATAATGCAGTGGCCAGTCCTACCGTAACTAAAACAACCGCTGGGATAGGTAGAGAATAGGATCCTAAAACAATCATTTTCATCGCCGCCAAACAAGCAATCACAATGGTTATAATTAAATTCGTAGCCTGAATTAAACCACGCCTCCCAAGGGGCACTAAAGCATCTAACTCGTTATTCAAAAGTCACCGTTTCTTGTGTTAAACCCTGTTAGTCTGTCAAAAGTCAAAATAGTTAAGACTTTCATTAGTTATCAACCTTTGTTATCTGTAAAGCCAGTTTTTTTACAAAAAAGCAACACTCTGAGCAATGATCGCTCTAAAAGTATGGTGTTAGGCATCATGCTATTGAACGAGTATTCACCAAGTAATAGTTATTAAAATAGGACCCTGTAAACGATAGATAAAAGTAAAATTACGCTTATTATTATTTTGAAATATTCTATAGGTTTCCTACCAAGAATAGACATTAATTGGATGTGATATAAATCAACATCCCTACAATACTAGTTATACTCGTAATGCAAAAAAATTCAATCCATTGTCTTTTATGAATTTATTTAAAGTGTGGGTGTCGTCTTTTAAAGACTGAACGCCAAAGAGTTAACTACTACATGAACAATAGAATGGGAATTATCTAACTGTTAGAAGAAATACGCCACCTTAGACATCTAGACTAAAGTGGCGTTAAAGATATTAAAACCAGTTGTACTTGAAGTTCACACCAGCCCAGCGTGGAGGATTCACTACGTAGATAGAGTAGTTGCCAAAGTCACTGATATCATAACCAAATGTTACGGCTTCTTTGTCAAACACATTATTAACAAATAAACTGGCTTCCCAAGCTTCACCAGAGAAATAGCTCAGCCTGAAATTTGTCAGTGCATAATTACCAGCTTCAGTTGCCTCAGAATTTATCAGGTTAAAATATTCTTTACCTATATAATTGGTGGATAGTTGTGCGGCGATCCTTGCGCCGTCCAGTTCCCACTCTTTTCGGATAAGAACGTTAGCGGTTATCTCTGGTGCCAATAAAGCTTTCTGATCTTTAATGACATTCGCTCCGTCATTTGATGCGCCATTAACTTCGGTATCAAGTACGCTTAGACCAAACAAAAAATCCCAACCATTATCAGTTGCGTAAGTTAATTCGGCTTCACCACCGATAAAAGAGGCTTCAGAATTAATCAATAAACTGGTTGTGCCCGAAAAGAAGAAACCCTGATAATTGTCATAGTCGTAATAAAATACGCTGGTATTAAAACGTCCGTTACCATCAGCAAAACTTGTTTTAGAACCAATCTCATAAGATGTCAGTACCTCGGGTTCGAAACCCACTTCAGACGCCAAACTTGCACCATCTGAAGGTGTGTTAAAGCCACCTCCTTTGGTACCACGGTTGTAACCTACGTAGAGTAATTGGTCATCACTTGCTTGCCAGTCTAATTGCAACTTGCCAGAAAATTCTGAATCGGTACGATTGAAATCATAAACATCACCGGTATAAAGAAAGTCCGAACCATCAGCAAAGACAGCACCTTCTCCGGTAAGCTGATATGACAATTCTTTATCATCTTCTGTCCAACGCAAACCAGCTGTAAGCAACACATTTTTGCTTAAATCTACATCTATCTGCCCGAATATTGATACCGTATCTGTTTCAGAGTCAGCAAGATATTTTGGAAGGTAGCCATCTGACGGAAACTGAAAGGCTCCGCTAAATTTATTTTTAATATTTAAAAAATACACGCCTGTTGTCCATCTAAGCGTGTCATTATCACCATCGATTCTTAATTCCTGAGATAATTGTTCTACGTCAGCTGTAGCGACATAGGTAACAAGGTTAAGTGCAGAGCTGTCGTCATCTTCACGATACTGTTTATCGCTGGTGGTAAGATCTGTAACACTTGTAAGATGAATTCCATTACTGAATCCGGTATTGAGTATTGCGGTTAAACTATTTGATTCACGGTCAACACCGCTATCAAAATCAAACGCGCCGTCATGTACTCCGCCAATACCATCATCAAGCTGACCGTTACGAGGGTCGAAAAGGCTACCTGTTGTTAGCGCACTTTTATCCCCATCAAAAAAGCCCTGAAATTCTTCTAAATCACCATTTGCATCATAACGAATACCAGCTCCGCAGTCGGTATCTCCTGATTGACAAAACACAGGGCCATCGGCAGTCGATTTGGTGGCGCGGTTGTGATAAACCCCACCTCTGGTATCAATATCAGTCATACGGCCAATCATCAACAGTGATGTTTCATCGCTTATATCCACATTCAGCATTGCACGAACAGAAGTTGTGTCGTCAGACCTGTAGTCCGGGCCGATAGCGTTTGAAACATAACCATCGTCCTTATTATCATAGATTGCCAGACGACCTTGAACACTGTCACTTAGCGCACCACTGACAAAACCGGTTACACCGATTTGTCCATATTCTGCTACCGTCAAACCAATTGAAGATTCAAAGTATTCGGTAGGTTTATTACTGATGAAATGTACCAGACCACCGGTTGCATTTCGACCATACAATGTTCCCTGAGGACCACGTAATACCTCAATACGTGCAAGATCGAATGACGGTGCCCCCGAGGCTCCCGGGGAAGACAGATAGACTTCATCGTTATAAATCGCGATAGGCGCTTCCTGGCCTTCGGCAAAATCCCCCTGATTTACACCGCGGATAGAAAACAGTGCAATGTTAGAGGTATCACCAGTATTGCTGGTTGCTACCAGCCCTGGAGTTTGTGCCGCCACATCCATGCTGTTATCCCAACCTAGGGCTTTTAGCTGCTCATCGTTAAACGCGGTGACCGATACACCCACTTCTTGCAAGTTTTGTACACGCTTTTGCGCGGTAACTACAATTTTTTCTGTTAAAAGTTTAGCGTCCGCAACGCCCGATAAAGAGACAGAAATTGCCGCTACAAGTGGCAGCAATTTATGTTTTTTCCAACAAAAATTAATCGAATTACTCATCTCAAATTCCTCGTGTTAGTGTTTCTATAAAAATTAATCTTAGGCAAATTCATATTTTGCTCTGTTCTTATTATGTATTTTTAAGGCTAAATTTTTATTTTGGCGCACAGTCAATTCAAGTGAATTACACTATTTTATGGTTAGCCAATAGGTTGTTTTTTACATCAAGAAGGGTGGTGCAGAGCTGTGAAAAAGATATGCAGGTCGATGTTGGTTAGCTTAAAAATGCATTATATCATAACTAAATTAATAAAATTGATCAGTCGAACAGCTAAAAAGTTATATAGCTTTATTTCTAATTCCACAGAAACTTGTGGTTGAAACGTCAATCATTCACAAATGCAGCGATGGCTTTGAAGAGTTAAGTGCTTAATTGGCCACGCCGTCAATTAATATTGTTTAGATATGTGGTAATTTTCTAATTTGATTAGCACATTCGGCTAAGACAATCGCACCCGCAGTTGAAACATTCAAAGAGTTGCCCATGCCAAACATCGGAATATGTATGTGTTGAT
>JBNMPD010000260.1:0-4070 GCA_051276225.1 Flavobacteriales bacterium | reverse complement strand
TTAGGCCCCATAAATATTACCAGTTCATTACTGGCGACACTCCTGCGCACAGGCACGGGTATCAACGTCAGTTCAGCTGTGTTAAAGCCTGAGATCCCTCTAAAATTATTTGATATAGAAGGTTGCCCCTTCTGCAGGTTGGTAAGAGAAGCACTAACTGAAATTGACCTAGATGCAGAAATTTATCCTTGTCCTAAACAGGGTGATCGTTATCGATTGGAGGTCATCGAAAAAGGTGGTAAAGCTCAGTTTCCTTTTTTGATTGACCCTAACACTGGTTCTCAAATGTATGAATCGATGAGTATTGTTAAATACCTATTTGAAATTTACGCACAAAGTACGTTGCCAATAAAATGGCAATTAGGGTCAATGCAAACCATGGGCTCAATGTTGGCTAGCACTGCTCGGCCAGGATTAGGAATAACTAAAAAAGCATCTCGCGCTCCTGAGCAATTACTCGAATTGTACAGCTTCGAGTCCAGTCCCTTCGCACGAATTGTGCGTGAGTGCCTGTGCGAAATGCAGATCCCCTATATTTTGCGCAACTGTGGTAGAACCAAGTTAGGTGAATGGGTTTTACCACCGATAAGAGACATCCTAAATATAACACCCAATAGCGAATTAATTAATCGTAAAATTTTGCAAGAAAAAGCCGGACGAATGGCCATCCCATATTTGATCGATCCGAATGAAAATGTGCAGATGTTTGAGTCAGCAAAAATTGTCGAATATATAGAAGCAACCTATGGTGTTGATTATTAATATTCCAATTCATTCCATTTTATCTTCACAAATGAATTCGAATAGACGGTCCTAAAGGCGATTATTAAATAGGTTGAAACAAGTGAGTTTACACAATATTAATTAGCCTTTAGTTTATAAGGTATAATCGATTATCAATAAAACATCATTACACTTAGAGAAAACAGATATGAAGACACTTGGTTTTATATTTGTACTAGCCAGCTAGTTTTTGGAGCATTGATAGCATGTAGGCTCTAAAAGTAGATCATTAATTCAAGGTTATGGGGAAGATGCAAAGGTTGAACAGGATGTGAAATCCCTCACAGTAAAGTGCTAAAAGTCATATTTAATGGTGAGTAATTCTAGGGGCAAAGAGGCCGTTAATCAAAAACTCGACAGCCTTGCGCGGTCCCTAAATATTCATGTTGCTAATGGCATTGAAGCTAATGGCATTGAAACTGAAAGTATTAAGCTTGCACTGTTTATTCTCAGTAAAGCCAATACAAATTTACTTAATGAAAAGCTTATAAACATAGGTTCGAAACTACCAATCCCGACCTATATTTACTGCAACTGTAATGAAGCATAAGATTCAAGTGTTTCTTTTTAGACATGTTGCAGTTATTTATGACATAAAAAATGCCAACATTATTCATGGTATACACATGTCGTTGTGGGCTATGACGACTCATGCGATCTTGCGGCAACAGGGTTACCAATTAAATCCGTTTAACCTGCCTTGTTGATGGCTAAAAATTATCACCATTTATGTCAGATATGTTTAAAGCAGGTAACTGTTGTTTGCATATTCATAAGGTAAGTAGACTTAACAGCAACTAGTTCAATTACCATAAGACAGAATGATAGGCATTTTTCAACGTTGCCATTATCAATTTATATTTTTGAGTCGCGTTTTTGAAGACGAAGTTTCCATGCCTTAGTGACTGACAAACGCCATAAATAATTTAAACTAAAATAGCCTATTACACTAAAAAATATCGAATATATAAGACAACCTACTAAAAATGCTGGCCCAATTGTTTCGATGCTTTGTAGTATCCAATTCCAACTTAATTCAAACCTAAACTCTTTTCGCGGGGAACCCATAATAGTTGTACCTACAATATAAGCACTGTAAAAAATAGGTGGCATAGTGAAAGGGTTACTGATCCAAACTGTAGCCATTGATAATGGTAAATTGACACGAAATGGAATGGCTACAGCTGCGGCTAACCACATTTGAAAAGGTACTGGCCAAAATGCGAAAAATAAACCCACAGCAAACGCACCTGATGCTGAGCGTCTGTTTAAATGCCATAGGTTAGGATCGTGTAGCAAAGTACCAAAAATAGACAGAATTTTATGTTCCTTGACCTTTTGGGGACTAGGCAGGAAACGCTTAATAAACTTTTTCAGAATAGTTCTCTATACTTTAATTTCGTGCAGCAACGGACGGCTTATACCAGCTACTATGGACAGTAAACTTCTATGTTTTATTTCAGCATCCTTTACTAGTTTATTTTGGACTAGTCTGCCATCTGTCAATGTCACTCTTTTACTATCAGTTTGTGCTTGCCTACTACTTAGAAAAAATCAACACCTTGGTTGTTTCTTACTTGGCATAATCTGGATGGCGAGTGTATGGCATTGGCAATACTCTTTGCAACTATCTTCAGAACAAACTAGTCAACCGGTACAAATAACAGGCGATGTCAGCAGTTTAGTGATTGCTGATAAAAATATACGCTTTAATCTTAACATCACACAAATTGATGACGTACTTCTTTTTTACCCTAAAACCTTCCGATTAAGTTGGCGCGACCCTACTTGGCAGGTACAGCAAGGCCAACAAGTTAAACTTTTGGTTAAAGTTAAACCTCCGCATGGGTTAGCTAACGAGTCAGCTTTTAACTACCAACAATGGTTGTTTAGTGAAGGCATAAACGCAACGGGTTATGTCAAATTCGATGTTGATAATCAGCTGATTGACGATGGTAAAACTATTAGACAAACGTTACTTAATCAAATGTTAGCCTTTGATTTACCGCATCGTTCTTGGTTAGCCGCATTAACTTTTGGTTATCGAGGAATGCTAAAACCTGCAGACTGGCACCTCGTACAAAAAACTGGTGTGGCTCATCTTATTGCTATATCAGGCCTGCACTTGGCATTGGTAGCTAGCTTAAGTTATGTGTTGATAGCATGGATTGGCGGTGGGCTGGTCAGCCGGTTTTATTCCTTACATCATATTAATCTGCATAACATAGCTATGACATTAACTGTTTTTAGCACCCTTGTTTATTCAGCCTTAGCAGGTTTTGGTTTGCCCACACTGAGAGCATGGTTGATGTTGCTTTTATTTACACTATTTTTTCTATGCAATAAACATCTTGGGGCAAAAAGTTTAATTTTATTGGGGATGAGTTGTTTTGTATTGCTGTTTCCTTTGAGTATATTTGGATTGAGTTTTTGGTTAAGTTTTTCTGCTGTGACTATTATTTGTTTTATATTTTGGCGCTGGCCAGTCAAACAAGGAAATTTTTCTTTCATAGCAATATTATCTGGTATGGTCAAAGTTCAATTATGTTTGAGCGTATTGATGTTGCCGTTAGTCGCTTGGCAGTTTTCTTATGTCTCAATTGTTTCACCATTCGTTAACTTAATTGCAGTGCCAATAGTCACAATGGCTCTGGTGCCAATTTGTTTATTAGCGGTGATTTGTTTAGTGGTGAAACCTGACTGGGCCTTAGAACTGTTTTCTTTAGCCGATTTAATAGTGGGTTACGGGCTAACTTTTCTTGAATTTGCGTTAAAGCTAAACGGAGCTTATTTCAACGTTGCTTCATTTCCAACTGCTGTGTGGTTATCTGTCTTCGTATTTGTATTTTGTTGTTGTTTACCTTCTTTGTGGTTTAATAAAAAATTACTTTGTCTTTTATTGTTGCCATTGGTTAGCTATCTATTTAACCAACAAAACAATACTTGGCAGATAAGTATATTAGATGTGGGACAGGGTTTAGCTGTGTTAATCAGTAAAAATAACCGCGTCATTATCTATGACGTAGGAGCCAGCTATCCCTCTGGCTTTAATATGGCCGACAGTGTGTTATTACCTATTTTGCAGGCTAGGGGGTTGTCGAAAGTCGACTTAGTATTTATAAGCCATGGAGATAACGATCATGCCGGCAGTTTACCCCAGTTACTGAAGGGTATTGAGGTAACTAAGGTGTTGACTAATCAAGATCGTTGCCAGCAAAACTTGGATATAAATTGGCAGGGTTTGAGGATTAAAGCGCTATGGCCAGACAATGTACTTAAATATAACG
>JBNMPD010000259.1:0-4077 GCA_051276225.1 Flavobacteriales bacterium | reverse complement strand
AAGTGTCTTGCAAAATTATGTTTGATTTATGAAATGAACTACAGAAAACAACATTTATACCTCATAACAATGTAAACAGTGCTATGAAAAATGCGCGTAATTTCATGTGAGCTTTGCTGAAATCGAGATGGTACTTTACACATAACTAGCTAAGAGCACATCAACGTTGTCAAAACTAAGAACATGCGTACCTATAGCGTTCACAGCGATCCAAAAGCTAGGATGATTGTTTAAAAACATCGGCCGTAGCTAGAAAAGCAGCTAAAAAAACAGTATGTATAAAGGTGATGAAATTTAAACTACGGCTTTTTGGCATCTTTACTGACTGAAGACCTAGGCTAATTTCAACTCAGAACGGCATTGTTTATTTTCGTTTATTAAGGCACATAAAACGAATGTAGTAGTATTAATAACTGATGATACATATTGGTGTTAAGTTAACGATTATTATCTAGTACTAGGTTATTTGCTGTGGAAAGTTACCTTATTTGCTGTTCTTATTTGTTACAACCTAGGGATAGAGAAATGTTTGTCCAAAGGAACACCGCGAAGTTAATTTTACCTGTAAAGTTAACTACAGCGAGCTGAATGACGATTAAAAAAGCCAGTCGTTACCATAGGGCTTCACAATGGAACAGCTGATATGCCTAACGAACATCGGTTAAGACTTTTAACGTTGGAAACTTAGCAATAAACTAATTATGTGAGAATGAGATGCCGAAAGTAGGAATGGAGTCATTGCGTCGTCAGCAATTGATTGATGCAACAATTCATGTTGTCGCTGAAGTTGGTTTGAAAAGTGCAACGATTAGTCTTATCTCTAAACGTGCAGGAATGTCGTCCGGTATTATTAGCCACTATTTTGGTAGTAAACAGGCGTTGATTGAAGCTTCTGTTCAATATCTACTTTCTCAACTTAAAATAGAGTATTCGCTAGATAACCCTTATGACCGACTAATGAAGATCGTTGACCTGAATTTCTCAGACGTACAACAAGCGGACGCAAGTACTAAGACATGGTTAAGTTTTTGGGGACAGTCTATGCATGATCCGGAGCTGTTCCGCCTACAGGAGATCAATAAACGTCGCCTTGTCAGTAATTTACGCTACAGTTTTAAACAATTATTAGATCCTAAAACGGCCCGCGACGCCGCAGAAGTTACTGCTGCATTAATCGATGGTTTTTGGTTGCGTTGCGCATTAGGTCGCGCCAATCATGAAAAATTTAGCCAAGCCAAAGAATACTGTAAAAAATACATCAACGAAGTGCTTGAACAGAACACCGTTATTTAAATTATCATCAACTCAAATCTGAGTTTTTGTTGCTTTCTGCATTACTTAGTAACCTTGTCCATGGTTGCTATATCGTTGAGAGGTGCAACGCTTGTTTTGTGGTTATTGAGCCCAGACCCAAAATATATCCACTAAGCCATCCCTAATAAGTACTTTGTTTAGCTATTTTGTTTAGTTATGCTGCTATGGTGGTTGATGTGCTGGCTTGTTAAAGCAATGTTTCAATCAATTTAGAGCATAACCGATAACATCCAAGTTTATCCAAGCTTATCCAAAATTTTATCAATGATAATGACCTTCATGCATAACCTTCGCCCTGAGAATGTTCTCTCATTTCTCTATTTACCTAAAGCATCTTTTAACCTTTGAAACGATCAACGATAACGGCTTCACCAAATGGAAATTTCGGAGATCTGGCACAAGAAGATGCCACTCAAAGTTAAACGAATTGGTCAGGCAGGTATCACCTTGGGATCACAAATCCTTGCCAGATAAATCAATTTCCATAATGTTCAATTTTAGTCGAATAATCTGATCAGATTAATACACCGACTTGCCAACTTGTGCTCATACATATTCGCCGGGATAGCTTGCTTCCCTGCATCCGTATCTAAACTGATCCTAACCCTAACCCTAACCCTAACCCTCATTTTTATAATTAATTGAACAATACGCTATTTAGTATCTTCACGAAATAGCGTGTTTATAAAATATAAAATCCTATCAAAATTCTCATCAAATAATTTATCTTATTGATTTTAATAACTAAATTAATAAATTTCAATTTGGTGCATTTCTAGCAACACTTACCTCACATGACACTTGTAGTTAAGTTGAAAACCAACCATAAGGAATAGAATATGAAATTTAAACCAACATTTTACATCGTTGAATTAACGTTAATTGGGTTGCCGAATATAGCTAACCCATACCCAAATACTAAGCCACCCATTTTCTAACAAGGAGAATAAAAATGAGAACAAAAATGAGAATTCAAAATATTAACCGAGCAGCGCTGGGGCTTGGACTAGGACTACTTTATGCAATGTTGTTTACCATTGCTTTACAATCGACAGCACAGGCCAAAAATGTTCCAAACATCAACTACCGGATGATAACAGTAGATGATGTAGATATTTTTTATCGAGAAGCTGGTAATCCCAAAAATCCGACAATACTGTTACTTCACGGTTTTCCAACATCATCACATATGTTTCGAGATCTGATCCCTGAGCTTGCAGATGAGTACCATCTTATTGCGCCTGATTACCCCGGTTATGGCTTCAGCGCGATGCCAAATTCAAAAGACTTTGACTACACGTTTGACAATGTGGCCACACTGGTCAGAAAATTTGTTGACCAAATTGGTATAGACAAGTTCAGCCTATATCTTATGGATTACGGCGCACCAATCGGCTTTCGTATCGCAACAGCTCAGCCCGATCGTATCCAAAGTTTAATCATACAAAATGGTAATGCTTATAACGCAGGCATCGACAACAACTTCTGGGAACCTATTAAGGCTTACTGGAAGGATCGAAAAGCCGTTAACAAGGGTCTAGACAATGACTTTTGGAAGAACATCAAAACGACCTATAAACAACCAGCAATGTCTAACGATGATGCATTACGATTCTTAACCACGCTGGGCGCTACTAAATGGCAGTACACCAACGGTGTAAAAAACATCGAGGCAGTGAGTCCAGATACTTGGGGACACGTGCAACCCCTCTTGGACAGAGAAGGTAATCAGGACATTCAACTAGATATGTTTTACAGCTACGGTTCAAATCCACCACTGTATCCATCATGGCAAGCATACCTTCGTAACAATCAACCACCTACGTTGATTGTATGGGGCAAGCATGACGAGATATTTCCGGCAGCGGGTGCTGAGTCATACAAGCGGGATTTACAAGATCTTGAGTACCACTTAATCGATACTGGGCATTTTGCTCTAGAAACCCACGGTCAGGAAATTGCTGACTTGATGCGCGATTTTTTAAATCGAAAAGTGGCTAGTTCCCACTTAGCAGCCAATTAACGCTAGTGATTGTAACACCACTGATTATAACACCACTGATCATGCGGCCGTATTCGAACGGTCGCGATCACTCATAATCAAGTTATCAACAGTCAATTCCACCCACATTCATAAACAGGAGTAATCACATGATAACAATAGGCTCAAGAGCAGTAACTGAGGTCAGTAACATGACGCAATTCATAGGGTGGCAGTATCTACGTTACTTCAACTATACCTAAAAGCGAAGCGGAACGATGTGGGAAGGGGCTATAAATTCTGTTTAGTTGAAGCCGAAAATTATCTATTACACTTGTATTGTTATATTGAATTAAATCCTGTCAAAGCGGTGGTGGTTCACACACAATCGGCATCCAAGTGGTCAAGTTATCATATCAATGGCATGGGAAAAGTATCGGAGTTATGTATTACACATCTTCTTTATCTTGCAATAGAGCATTCAGCTGAGGACAGGCAACTCGCTTATTGAAAACCATCGGGGTCAGAAAAAAGTTAAATCAGTTTGATGACGAGCGATTGGAAGTTAGTCAGCCTCATAGTAGTAAAGAAGCGCCTAGACAAACTGAGTTAGCGATCAGGGCGAGGGTATAAAGCGAAGGGGAATAACACAGAAGAAAGGTTTTCAACAGATAATAGTCGTGACACAAGCATGGTTGTGCGGATAAATATCCGCAACTGTCACCCATTTAGATTTAGGTCAGGAAATGTCTGTCCTTCAGTCTATAAAAAGACAATAGACC
>JBNMPD010000258.1:0-4080 GCA_051276225.1 Flavobacteriales bacterium | reverse complement strand
CAAATTAAGAAAACTTCATAACAACTCAATCATATAATGGTCAATTTGTATCAAAGATATATAGGCTGCTATGCTGATTTACACAAATACAAGATGAGTTCAAAAACGTAAAAAAGCCGACCCATAAGATCGGCTTTAGAATATATTTTTACAACTTTTTAATTTATAACTCGGCGGCTAATCGTGTTCCCTGCTTGATTGCACGTTTAGCATCCAATTCTGTAGCCACAGATGCACCACCAATTAAATGATGAGGTTTAGTTAGACCATCAACTAATTCCCTGAGAGGCTCTTGACCGGCACAAACAATAACGTTATCGACGTCCAATACCTGCACGTTATCGTTCACCTTAATATGCAAACCCGCATCATCAACTTTTAGATATTCAACACCAGCAAGCATGCTTACACCTTTACTGAGCAAACCTGCTCTATGCGCCCAGCCGCTCGTTTTACCTAAACCTTTACCCACTCTTGTTGATTTACGTTGTAACAGAAAAATTTCTCTGGGTGATGGCGTTGGGGTAGGTGTTATGCCTTCAATACCGGACCGAGAGCCAAACGTCATGTCTATTCCCCACTCCTTCATAAAAGCAGGAATATTTTGACTCGTAGACTCACCAGCATGGGACAGATATTCGGAAACATCAAAGCCAATTCCACCCGCTCCAATAATAGCGACTTTTTTACCAACCGGCTTTTTATTGACGATGACATCAACGTAACTCATCACTTTACTGTGTTCGATACCTTCAATGGGAGGAGTTCGTGGAGCAATGCCTGTTGCAATGATGATTTCATCAAATTCACTGCTGTTAAGGGTATTAACATCCACGCGGGCATTGAGTTTAACCGTGACATTATGCAATTCCATCTGGCGAGTATAATAACGAAGGGTTTCAAAAAACTCTTCTTTCCCAGGGATTTGTTTAGCAATGTTGAACTGTCCACCGAGCTCACTAGCAGAATCAAAAATAGTCACCTTATGACCACGTTGCGCCGCTGTAGTAGCCGCGGCTAAACCAGCTGGCCCTGCACCGACTACCGCTATATTTTTGACTACTGTGGCAGGCATAATGACTAATTCTGTTTCATGACAAGCACGAGGGTTAACCAAGCAGCTACTTGTTTTGCCCTCAAATACGTGGTCTAAACAGGCCTGATTACACCCGATGCAGGTGTTAATTTCATCTGAACGATTTTCCATAGCCTTTATGACAAACTCAGGATCAGCTAAAAATGGTCTTGCCATCGATACCATATCGGCATCACCACGGGCTAATACTTCTTCTGCTACTTCTGGGGTATTGATTCGGTTTGAAGTGATAACAGGAATAGACAATGCTTTTCTAAATTTAGCCGTTACCCAAGTAAAAGCTGCACGTGGGACTTTCGTAATAATAGTGGGGATACGTGCTTCGTGCCAGCCAATACCGGTGTTGATAATAGTAGCACCTGCTTTTTCAATGGCTTGACCTAACTCAACTACTTCATCATAAGTTGAACCGCCTTCGACTAAATCCAACATCGACAAACGGTAAATAATAATAAAATGCTCACCCACAGCTTTACGAACTCGGCTTACCACTTCTAGTGGTAAACGGATCCGGTTTTGATATGAACCGCCCCATTCATCATCTCTATGATTGGTCCGTGCTGCGATAAACTGGTTTAAAAAATAACCTTCAGAACCCATGATTTCTACACCGTCGTATCCGGCTTTTTGGGCTTGTATTGATGTATTAATAAAATCTTGAATTTGTTTTTCTATACCTTCTACATCAAGGGCCTTAGGCTTAAAAGGATTGATTGGAGCTTGCACAGCAGATGGAGCGACTAAAGCAGGATTATACGCATAACGGCCAGTGTGCAGTATTTGCATACAGATTTTGCTACCATGCTCATGCACCGCATCTGTGATCATCTTATGGTGACTAATGGCTTCTTCAGAATCTAAGAGATTGGTATCTTTATGAGTTGCGCCTTCATCATTTGGCCCTATACCACCTGTAACGATCAAACCCACACCACCCTTAGCTCTTTCAGCAAAATAAGCGGCCATGCGAACGTGGCCATTTGGAGCCTCTTCTAATCCTGTATGCATGGATCCCATTAACACTCTGTTTTTAAGCTGAGTAAAACCCAAATCTAAAGGTTTAAGTAAATGCGGATATTTTTCTAAGCCTTGAGCTAATGCCGTATTTGCAGTCATATAAATATTGTTCCTGTTGTTCAAATTAGTTCTACCCAAATCAATTCGGAAGGTATCAGACATTTGTCATTAACCCGTCTTAAATTGAAGCACCCCGACGCTGTGTAATAAAAACTTGAGGTTGTTTGGGATATGTTTTGATTACACTGGCTTACATGCCAGACATTTTTTTATGAAGTTCGCTATACACAGGCAAACGTTTTTCTTGTCCTGCTGCCATCGCTTCATGCACATCAGGCATCTGCAACATGCCACTTTGCCAAGTGGCCATGTAATTTAAGCTGTCTGATACGCTGTGATCGCGTGTGTAGTTAAGCATTTCTTTGCATCCTGTCACGGCCATTGGGGAGTGCATGGCAATTTTGGCAGCAATTTTCATGACACCTTCAAGCATACTTTTCTGATCAACAAACACCTGATTAACAAAACCACATTCTTTGGCTTCGCTGCTTGGCATATTTCGCCCGGTGTAGGCCAATTCTCGCACTAAACCTTGTGGTATCAGATGAGGCAAACGTTGCAAGGTGCCTACATCTGCGGTCATACCTAACTCTGTTTCTTTAATCGTGAAAAAGGCATCTTGGGTACAGTAACGGCTATCTGCAGCACATATCATATCCACAGCACCACCTATCGCCCCCCCCTGAATAGCCACTAGTACTGGTATGCGGATCTCTTCGAGGGCATTAAAACTGTCTTGTAATTCAAGTATCCAGCGACGAGAACGTTCAGCACGTCTTGCAGGCTCACCTTGAAAGTCTTTAGCCATATTAGTGAATACAGACAAATCCATGCCCGCACTAAAATGTTTGCCTTGTGAAGAAATCACGATTACCCGTGCCTGCGATTCCTCATCAATTTTTCTCACCACAGCGGGTAGTTCGCGCCAAAACGCTGGCACCATGCTGTTGAGCGCTTCGGGGCGGCTCATTTGAATATGAGCAATGTGGTTTTCGATATTTACCGACAACGTTTCTAGCGCAGATAAATTGATATCAGGCACAAGCATTCTCCTTGGGTTAACCGTGAACGTGTTATGGGATGTCAGTGCACGTTCCAAATAGTTAACAAAAATTAAACTAGACAGCGTCAAGATAAAAGCATATGTTGACGCTGTCAAGATATCAAACATCAAATATATTAATAGACGTTTATGAGTCATCGTGTTGAACAAAAAAGCAAGCAAAGTAAGCCTCGTTATCACCATGGTGATCTGCGAAGCACGTTACTCAATGCTGCCAATATATTGCTCAAGGAAACAGGTATTGAAGGGCTATCTTTACGCAAATTAGCCGATAAAGTTGGCGTGTCTCGCACCGCTCCCTATCATCACTTTACAGATAAAAATAGACTGCTTTGCGCTATAGCTGAACAAGGCTTTGTGCGTTGGCAACAAGATGCTGAGTTTATATTTAACCAAACGGGTTTGCCTCCCAAAGAAAAGTATCGACAATTTTTTCATGGTTATATTAGTTACGCAGCTGATAACCCGGAATTGTATGACTTAATGTTTGGACGTACGATTTGGAAACAAAATAGTGCGACTAACGAATTACGGGATGTTGCTTATCCTAGTTTTCATTATCAGGTGGAAATGACCAAAAAGTGGCAAACCCAAGGGTTGATGCCAAGCGGTGAAGACACTTTACGTTTGTCACAGGTCACATGGGGCACGATGCATGGTATTGCCCGATTATTAATTGACGGGATCTACGCTGACCGCAGCCACATTGATGAAATGTGTGATTGCGCAGTTAATTTATTTACACAACAATTCACGCCATCTTCATAGTTTGCACAATTTAAACGCTCATCATGCTCTCACTATACTCACGACCTAAAGATATAAACTTATCACTTGAATCTAC
>JBNMPD010000257.1:0-4083 GCA_051276225.1 Flavobacteriales bacterium | reverse complement strand
GCCCCAGCATAGATTGAGTAGGATTTTGTCAAAGATACAGGGATAGCCATACTATTTGCGATATGTAACACCGCAACGGTCAGCATAAACGCACCAAAGAACCAGTTTGCTACATATATATGTGACACTTTCCTGATAATCATGGTGCCAAAAAAATTAATCACGTAAGACAACCACACTATAGTGATAAGTATATCAATGGGCCACTCTAGTTCGGCATATTCCTTAGAGCTGGTCAGTCCCATTGGCAAGGTTATGACTGCAAGAACTAAGACTAACTGCCAGCCCCAAAAAGTGAATGATGCCAGTTTGTCACTGAACAACCTGACATTCGAAGTGCGCTGCACAACATATAATGAGGTGGCAAACAAGGCACATCCACCGAAGGCAAATATCACCGAGTTGGTGTGTAAAGGTCTGAGTCTAGAAAAAGTTAACCATGGCGTGTCAAAATTCAGTGCAGGCCAATATAGTTGTGCTGCCAATAACACTCCTAAAGACATACCAATAATCCCCCACACCACGGTCATGACCGCAAACTGTCGTACTACTTTGTAGTTGTATTCGGGATGTACTTGAATAGCATTACTCATTTAACGACTCTTCCACTCTTGTTAACAATAAATTTACAGCCTCATCACAAATAAAAAACAACTTAATGATGTTTTTAAACTCTTTGCTAAGCAACTGATATTAAGACTAATATACAATACTTTGGTTACTATTTTAAGGTTCTTTTATTCAAAAATAAAGATAAAACCTACTTGTTAATTACTATGATTTTAATCACACTAAAGTGAATTATTTCTAACCATTGTATAATTTTGAAAACAACTTTTTTTGCCAGAATATCAATTCCTTTGCTGGTGTGTGCAGTGGCATTAGGTGTCTTTTTTAACTACACAGGTCCCCAAAATATAAACTCTAAAAAACATTGCACCATTGAACTAACGCAGAAATGTGTTGTGTTTGATAATGGTCAACAAATTTCCGTTCAATTTCTACAAGAGATGGAGTTAGAGGAAGAAATATTAATAAACATAATAATTCCCAAAAACTCAACAATAAAAAACATGTGGGTACAGGGTATCAATATGTATATGGGAAAAACTGCAATCATAACTGACAACATATACGTACAAGATACCCAGAAGGTTTACAACGCGCGTCTATTTTTAGGCGCTTGCAGTGAACCTGCCATGAAATGGCAAATGATTATCCAAACTTCAACTAATAACGAATTAATGCAATCCTGGTTTTTCAATTTTTCTACAAATAGAAACAAAAAAGCTGAATAAACGATTTATTCAGCTTTTTTTAAATTCGCTAGTTGTTTACATCTGAGATTGTAAATAATTAGACAAACCTAAACGTTTTACCAATCCTAACTGCTGTTCAAGCCAATGCGCATGATCCATTTCTGTGTCATCTAATAAAATCATCAACATGTCCCTAGTGACGTAATCTTGCTCTGTCTCACAGATGCTAATAGTATCTTTCAGAGTCTGTGCAACAGCATATTCCACTCGTAGATCACTTTCTAACATAGAGGGCACGTCTGTGCCTATCACTATACCGTCGCGGTCGACCATATTAGGCGTACCTTCTAAAAACAACATACGCTCTATTAATTTAGTTGCGTGGCCTTTTTCATCGTCGAATTCATGAGCAATACGCTCATATAATTTAGAAAAGCCCCAATCTTGATACATTTGAGAATGAATAAAGTACTGATCCATAGCAGCCAACTCATAAGCAAGTAGAGCATTCAATTGATCTATTATAATTTTTTTACCTTGCATCCTAATCCTCCTCAACTTGGCTTTGTAAATAATTTTCTAAACCCAGATGTTTAATTTGATATTGCTGAGTTTCAATCCAATCAATGTGGTCTTCTTCATAACTTAAAATAGAGCCAATTAAATCACGAGATACAAAATCTTGTAACTCCTCACATAAACTGATGGCTCTTTTTAATAAAGGTATTTGTGAGCTTTGAAAGGCCATATCACAGTCCAGCATTTCAGTTGTTTCTTCACCTATCATTAATTTACCCAACATTTGTAAGTTGGGTAAACCTTCTAAAAACAAAATACGTTCTATTATCTGATCGGCTTGCTTCATATCTTTAATAGATTTTTTGTATGCAGCACAATTCAGTTTCTCTAAGCCCCAGTTTTTGAACATGCGCGCATGCAAAAAATACTGATTGATCGAAGTGAGTTCAAAAGTAAGTATTTCGTTTAATACTACTAATACCTGTTTATTGCCTTTCATTATGCGTAATCCCTCAATAACAATTAATAAACTCGATTGTAATATTAAGTGCTTTAAAAAACCACCGATTAACTCTAAATTACTTTACAAAACAACGTGATACATAATGATAATAATTCTTATTTTAATGTTCATTAAGACTTAGAGTGATGGGGTAACAACTGTAAACTTTCCTCAGCAAAACCGATTCCTGCTTCTGTAAAAAAATTAAATACTTTATCTGACCCTGCATCAATCAATAATTGTATTTCATCCTCATAACGGGCTATTGAAGCTATTTTTCCTATATAATTTGCATGTTGTAGTTGTTCTGTAATATTACAAATGTCTTCAATAGAAGGTAAAGCCAGTAAGATCAACTGAATTTGGGTGAGGTCCATATTCTCCCATAAATCAACGTCCTCCCCGTCTCCAACCATAGCCTGAAAACCTACTTTTTCAAGCCGCATAATCCGAGTAGGGTCTGCATCCATTCCCCACACTTTTTTTCCTACCACGCTGTTCAAGGATAAATAAGCGCCTTTACCCACTCTTCCCAAACCAATCACAATAATTTCGGCGCCAATTGGTTGAACGTAAACATCATCGGGTAATCGGTGTGGGCTTTCAAAAGACTTAAGCCGGTTTTTAAATTTGGTGTATTGATTATGTGATGTTTTATACACTAAGCCCGTTAATACGAATGAGAAAGATACGGTTAAAGCCAAGACCACTAGCCAGTCAGGGCTTAACCAGCCAAGACTCACTGCTAAAGCGATGACAATCAGTCCAAATTCACTATAATTTGATAACACTAAGCTAGCTAAATAACTGGTACGCGCTCGTAATTTTAAAAGGGTGAACAATAAAAAGAATAAAATAAATTTGATGGGGATAAACAAACAAAGCAATAGCGCTGTAAACGTTAAATCGATAGTAGGGAGCGCGCTAAAACCAATGGTAAGGAAAAAACCAACTAGAAAAATATCTTTAAAATTCATAAGCGCTTTAGACATTTCTGCAGACTTTACATGTGTAGCGATAAACATCCCGACAATTAAAGCTCCTAAGTCGCCCTTAATACCAACTGCTTCAAATAACTCATGTCCTCCCAAAGCGAACAGGAATCCTGATAATATCAGTAATTCACCATGACCCACACGCTCTAAAATAATTGTACATAACGGCCTTGCAAAAAATAATAACAACAATAACAACGCCCATATAGACGGTATTTTTCCAGTCGCTATAACTAAAAAAAGCACAGCCACAATATCCTGCATGATCAAGATGCCAATGGCTAGCTTGCCATGTCGAGTTTTGATTTCACCGCTTTCTTCAAGAATTTTAACAATACATACCGTACTACTAAAACTTAACGAAAAAGCCAACAGGGCTTGTGTCGACCAGTCTAAATCAGTAAATGCAGCTAAACCAAACCAGGAAACGGCGAATAATAGGACGTTGACCAATGATATCCATAAGACTGAATGGATGATGCTACCCATCCAAACCTCTTTTTTATACAATTCACGAATATTTAGTTTCAAACCAATCGTAAATAACATCAACGTAATGCCTAAATTAGCAATCGTTTGTAATGCATCTGTTGAACCAAAACCAAGGTAATTTAAGGCAAAACCAGCAATCAAATAACCTATTAAAGGGGGGAATCCGATTAATTTCAGTCCTAAACCACACACAAATGCAACAACAATAAACGCGAATTCCATATGAACTCTATGACAATAATGAATTGACTATTATGTTAACCATTTTATTTAGGAAAGCTAGGCGAACAGTCTGCAGTTAATATGTGTGATGTAA
>JBNMPD010000256.1:0-4117 GCA_051276225.1 Flavobacteriales bacterium | reverse complement strand
ATAAAGTATCCGTTACTGCTCTGAAACAATGGACATACAAACCGAGGATCCAAGGTGGCCAAGCACAAAGGCAAACCGGTATAACAGTACAGTTAGATTTTAGAATGGATAAGCTTAATCAAGGAAATCAGCTATGAATTCAAGCATTGAGAAAATAAAGATCTGAATTAAAGCACACCAAGGCCACTCTTATTTTGTAAACCACAATACTTGTGGCCTTATTTTTTTGTAGTTTCAACCAAACCACAATCCACCTTTATTCATGTTATTGATATGCCTCACAAATTGAAACGATCAATAAAGAATTAGTTGCAGCTGACTTTGTAGTTAAACCTAGTCAATTGAAGTTTCCGAAATCCATAATTTAATCATCATTAACCTATTCACAGGTTATTAAAGATCGACATGCGGTAAACAGAATACTAAATGAGCTGAGTCATATTGGTTGGGAAATACAGCATACCAGCATGTTATTTATTGATAATCACTGGTACACAGAGAATTCCATTACCTTAATGTTAGTGGCACTAGGTGTGAACCCACAGGAGATGACGAGTCAACAAATCTAGCCGTATGAATACTCAAGTCAATATTGCAGTACAGATTTAACCATGAAGCTGCAACTGGGTGCTCAATTTCAAATCTTAATCAAAAAAGATCAATTTTTAAAACATGAGTTAGCTGAAGGGAGATGAAATACCACACATTTCATTACCTAAAATTTAAATCGAGGGCGTTCAAAAAGATCGTATTGGTGATGTTCAAACGTTTGAATTATCACCAATGGGTAAGTATAGCTTTCTAGATAACGACTCATTTGTGTTTGGAATACGTTCCTAGTGTAGTGTAGTGAATTATTTTAAATAATTGAGGCTAAATCAGCTCCTTGCCTAATAGCACGTTTCGCGTCGAGCTCTGATGCCACATCCGCGCCTCCGATTAAATGAGTCTTGATACTTCTCTCTTCTAACCCTTTTAATAAGTCTTTAAATGGTTCTTGGCCAGCACATAAAATAATATGGTCCACGTCCAGTATTTGTGTTTTATTATTCACTTCGATGTGTAAACCTTGGTCGTCAATTTTTACGTAGTCGACGCCTGAAATCATTTGTACCTGTTTCTTTTGTAAAGCCGACCGATGGATCCAACCAGTAGTCTTACCTAACCCTTTACCTACTTTAGTCGTTTTACGTTGCAGTAAAAATATCTCTCTGGCAGGCTGCCCAATAGTTGCCTCGATCAATCCACCAGCTTGGTTATACTCTTTATCGACTCCCCAACTTTTTAACCATTGCTCAGGTTCATTAGTTAAAGAATGTTCTTCTACCAAAAATTCTGCCACATCAAAACCAATGCCCCCAGCACCTATTATCGCGACCTTTTTGCCAACTGGTTTGTTGTCTCTCAACACATCAAGATAATCCATGACTTTTGGATGCTGTATGCCTTCAATGTTGACTTCTCGGGGTTTGATCCCTGTAGCAAGCACTACCTGTTCAAAGTTAGCATCAGCTAAAGATTCAACACTTTGCTGACTTTTTAGATGCAAATGCACACCTGTGATTTCTAATCTCTTTTTGAAGTAACGTAAAGTTTCATAAAACTCTTCTTTGCCAGGAATACGTTTAGCATAGTTAAATTGGCCGCCAATTTCGGCGCTTTTTTCAAATAAATGTACCTCATGACCACGCTCAGCAGCATAACAACTAAAAGCAAGACCAGCAGGCCCTGCACCCACTACCGCTAATTTTTTCTTGTGATTAGTAAGAGGGAAATTAAGTTCTGTTTCGTAACCGGCTCGCGGATTGACCAAACAACTGGCACGCTTGCGGGCAAACCCATGATCCAAACAAGCTTGATTACAAGCAATACAGGTATTGATCTCATCACCGCGACCTTGCTGTGCTTTACGTACAAAGTTTTCATCAGCTAAAAAAGGTCTGGCCATAGACACCATATCGGCTTGACCACTGGCTAGTATTTTTTCAGCAATTTCAGGTGTATTAATCCTATTAGTCGCAATTAAAGGCACGGTCAGCTCACCTTTCATACGCTCAGTTATCCAAGTAAACGCGCCTCTTGGTACCATAGTGCCAATAGTAGGCACCCTCGTTTCATGCCAACCAATGCCCGTGTTGATGAGTGTGGCTCCGCATTCCTCAATCAGTTTCCCTAGAGCCACCACTTCGTCCCAATTGCTACCCCCCTCCACTAAGTCCAACATGGACAAACGAAATATAATGATAAAATCTGTGCCCAATTTTTGCCTGACGGCATTGACTATTTCAATTGCAATACGTGAGCGATTTTCAAAACTACCACCCCACTCATCATCTCGTTGATTAGTACGAGGGCATAAAAATTGATTAATAAAGTAGCCTTCGGAACCCATTATTTCCACACCATCGTATCCCGCTATTTTGGCCATTGCGGCACAATTTGCGTAATCATTTATGGTGCTAACAATACCTCTTTTTGAAATGGCTTTGGGTTTAAAAGGATTTATTGGAGATTTAATAGCTGAAGGTGCAACTACAAAAGGATGATAACCATAACGCCCAGAATGTAATATTTGCAGGCATATTTTACCTTGATGTTGATGCACCGCTTCGGTAATGACTTGATGTTCTTTAGCGTGTTTTTTATTACTCATACGTGCAGCAAAAGGCAATAACCACCCTTGTCGGTTAGGACTAATCCCACCCGTCACTATCAACCCAACTCCACCAGCTGCACGTTCTGCATAAAACGCAGCCAGTTTTTCAAATCCATGTTTCTCTTCTTCTAAACCAAGGTGCATTGAGCCCATCAGCACACGATTAGGTAATTGGGTAAAACCAAGGTCAAGGCTTTTGAATAAGTGTGGATAGTAAGGGTGTGTTTTCATGTGTAAATAGGCTTCTTTTTGCATGTTTTGTAATTCTATAGCAAAAAATTTATTTATAGATGAAAAAGTTACAAAAAATTACATTTGAAAATGTTCAAAACAATTGTTTTTAGATAGGATGCGTAATTGTTATTTTATTAGTGTGTATACCTATTATGTCTTCAGGAAAAAGTTGGACCAAGTCGTTGTTTGTTGGTCTATGGACAACGCTCAATTTTAGTCGAAAGTTATTTTTTAACATCATTTTTATTGTTATTTTTTTGGGTCTAATTTCAGTTTTTTTAAAGGATGAAAATACAGTTAAAGTTCCATCTAATTCAGCATTAGTTTTGAAACTAGTTGGTAACGTTGTCATTGAAAAAGAAGCCGTTGACCCTTTCACCGAATTTTTGGAAGAGGCTTTTGAGCAAAAAGATGATAACCCAGAAATTTTACTACAAGACATATTGCTGACTATCGAAAACGCTAAACAAGATAAACGGATAAAAGTTTTAGTGCTTGATTTGCATGGTCTAGGCAACATTGGTTTAGATAAATTAGAACAAATTGCAGTGGCGTTAGAAGGTTTTAAAGAAAGCAATAAACCAATTTACGCAATTGGGGACTACTATACTCAGAACCAATATTACCTAGCCAGTCGTGCTGATCACCTATATCTCAATCCTATGGGCTTTATGATGTTTGAAGGTTATGGACGTTTTGGTATGTATTTCAAATCGGCCATTGAGAAACTAAAAGCAGAGACTCACGTATTTAAGGTAGGTACCTACAAGTCAGCCGTTGAACCCTTTATTCGTGACGATATGTCAGAACCTGCAAAAGAAGCAAATAAAGCCTGGCTAACGGCAATGTGGACACAATATAAAGCAAGTGTCGCCAAGGCTCGCGGCTTAGATGTTGATGATTTTGATGAAAAATTAGATGTTTTCTTAGAAAAATTTGAACAAGTAGGTGGAGATTTTGCAAAATACGCATTAGATTTTGGTTGGGTTGATGCTCTAAAAACACGCGAACAAGCTCTGCAAGAGATTGTTCGCGTGGTGGGTAAAGACGAAAGTGGCATGGGTTTTAACTCCGTCAGCTACAACAATTACCTCAGAATTATCAAGCCTATATTGCCAAATATGCCTAACGATATCGATAAAGTCGCAATAGTTGTTGCAAAGGGTACCATATTAAATGGCACCAAAAAGGCCGGCCAAATAGGGGGTGACAGTACATCCCAGCTTC
>JBNMPD010000255.1:0-4124 GCA_051276225.1 Flavobacteriales bacterium | reverse complement strand
AATTTTACCTTCTAACTTACCCCAAACAACAAACACATCAGCGTAATCTCAAAAAGCCCTAACAGATTTAACTGTCCAAGCTGACCTAGTTGACCTAATTGACCTAACTGACCTAACTGAACAAATTCATTCATTACTTCGCGATCGAAAAGTTCATGTCTATTGGCTTAACCCACACGAGGCGGCAGTTTTTCTTAGCCATAATTAGAAGCAGTGTCACGGATCAAGCGTTCTTCTTCGCTTAGTTAACCATCAAGAAACATAAGATCTCACCAGCTAAAAGAGATTGATTTTTGGCTCATAGGGTAAATCTGTTTATGTATTTTAATGTTATAAATCGGATCCAATGAATTACCCTATGCTTAAAACTAGAATAAATATAATATATAGTTTTTAAACTTTTAATAACTTTTTATTATTGAGTACATTGATATGAACTTAAAACGTCTTGAATACTTTTGTCAGTTAGCTACGCTTGGCAACTTTACTCGGGCAGCACATAAAGTAGGCATTGCCCAACCCGCATTAACCGTTGCAATTCAAAAGCTAGAACAAGAGGTGGGACTAAAGCTAATTAACCGTGCTGATAAACATTCCTTATTAACCGCTGAAGGTGAAGTCATGTATAAACTGGCAACCCAGCTATTAAGCCAAGCAAAACAAGTCGAATTAGAGTTAGAAGAACTAAAAGATTTAGAGAGAGGCACTATTCGTTTTGGCGCTTCCGCTATGATGGGCTCTTACTATTTCCCCAAAATATTGACAGAATTTAAGCAAAAATATCCAAAAATAAAAATACATTTAGTGGATCAAGGCACCGCAGCACTTGAGAGAATGTTACTTAATAGCGAACTTGATTTAGCTTTGGTACGTGGTGATTTAGAAAACCCACAACTGCGTTACACTCAACTTATTAATGAAGAAATTGTGGCAGGCATGGCCAGCTCACATCCACTAGCCGCTGAACAAACTATATCTTTGGCACAATTTTGCCAACAACCGCTGGTATTGTTTCATGAAGGTTATTTTTTGCGTGAAGTAGTCAGTCAATATGCAAAAAAGCATCAGTTAACATTAGATGTTCGTATGGAAACTAACCTGATTGAACTGCAAAAATCATTAGTTCGCAATGAAGTGGGTATCACTACCTGCCTCTCGCGTATTTTACAAAATGAACAGCAGATGACATCCACACCCTTTGAGCCAAAGATTGAATTTAAGTTAAGTTTGGCTTGGAAAAAAAATCATTACCTTTCTAAAGCCAGTAAAGTGTTTATGACTTATTTAAGCTCAAAAGTTGAGGCTAAAGGTTAAGCTTAAAAGAGAGTATTACTGAGACTAACTTTTGGTCTTTTTATAATTCTTAATGCATAGTGATAACTCAAGGCAGCGACCAAGTGCATCGTGATTTATATACTCGGCTTTTATACCTTTGCCAAGAAGGCGTTCGACAGGGTGTTCAATAAAATATTCAGGATACATATGTACTGTTTTACCAACGAAATAAAAGCCATAACATAACCCACATATCAAGCTGGTTTTAATTGCTCTGAGCTCGCAATCGCAAAACAACCTTACTCTCAAATGCCTTAATTTGAGTATTTAATAAGGTTAGTTGTAGCTTATATTCAACACTATCTAGCTGCTGCATCAATGCTAAAGCAGCGTAAGCGTTATATTGATTATGATGGTTCACCCAAAAACCCGATTGATTCGGACGTTCTATAAGTGACAGAAACTCGGGTAAAGCTTGTTTTATTAGCGTAGGTTGCGATGCTAG
This sequence comes from Flavobacteriales bacterium, assembly GCA_051276225.1. Lineage (GTDB taxonomy): Bacteria > Pseudomonadota > Gammaproteobacteria > Enterobacterales > Alteromonadaceae > Paraglaciecola. The sequence continues at coordinate 2,344 of JBNMPD010000255.1, read as the reverse complement.
TAAGGTTTTTTGCAATGGCACTAGACTAAAAAATCGCGTGGTTTTTAGGGTGACTTGATTGACAAGTTGTCGCGCAATATCAGGGTCTTCTTGTTGTGTGATAAAACTTAAATAGCTTTGCCAAAATCTGGCATCGGGGGAATCGCCATATAGCGACGCAGTATGGGCAAACCATCTTTGTGCCTGTTCAGGCATTTCTGCTTTGGTATATAACAGCGCTAAGTAAATGCTGTTTACTGGCGAGCCATCATCAATTTGTAAACAGGCTTTCATTGCCTCAATCGCGTCTGAAACCTGTCCCTTTTGACTGAGTATTTTAGCTTTCCACACATAAGCCCAAGTGAAATTACTATCAATATCGATAGCGCGATCGACTGATGCCAGCGCTTTGACTATCTCATTACGCCAATAGTGCACAATGGCTTTGTTTACATTTATCCAAGGAGAAAGGGGATCTATCGTGAGCGCCTTATCAGCATAAGTGAGTGCCACGTCAAACTGATTCTTGGCCAAGGCTAACTCAGAATGAACATAAAGACCTCTGGTATTTGAGGCATCTACATTTAATACTTTATTGATAAATTGCTCGGCCTTATCAAACTGTAAGTCTTCAATAGCTAACAAGGCACCTGCTAAAAGGGCATTAATGTCATTAGGATCAAGTTGTAAGGCTGTATCAATAGCCGCTGTGGCTTTTGATACAGCCACTGCCTTTTCCATGTAGATATCATGATAATTATATCTCGCGTAGATAAACGCTAAGCTGCCAAACGCAGCGGCAAAATTAGGCGCCAGTTCTGTTGCTCTTAAGAATGATGCCTCTGCTCGAAAAAACCATTCGCTGGTTTTTCCATTCATCCACCAGTAGCTTCCCTGGAGATAGGCTCGGTAAGCATTAATATCCACGCTGTCGGGTGTTGTTGTAAAATTAACTGGTTCGCTTTGCCCAAATAGTTGGGCATTAACATCTGAAATAATCCCAGTGTTTAATATGAGCAGATTTTGCATATCATCTTCATACACTTCCGACCAAACCGTATTATTGTTTTGTTTTTCAACTAAGCGAACTAAAACACGAATACGCTCATTCGCCTCAGTAATGCTGCCTTCTACCCAATAATCAAAATTCAACTGCTCAACTAAAGAATCTAACGCACCGGATTCTCTGGCAAGGGCAAGAGAAGAATAGTGAGCCAAAACTGTCACCTTGTCTGACTTAGCCAAAGTGATTGATAACTCTTCTGGAAGCATCTCAGCCAAATAATCATTGCTATCATCGCCGGTAAGATTGCGCCATGGTAAAAAAGCGATAGTAGTTTCTGCCTGTGTATCGTTTTTTTCATTATTCTGAATGATCTCTCGAGTGACTGACTCAGGTTCAGATCCCTGCCGCTTGGGCGTTTCTTTTAGTAAGGCAAAAACCAACAAAGCAAGTATTAAGCTCAATATTATAACTGCGGCAACTTTACCTTTATTAAATGATGAGGTGGAGCCTGATGTAGTGGTATTTTTTGTTCTAAATTTAATAAACTCTTGTCTGGTCAACCAAGTAACATCTGCTGATAACCGGTAACCTTTTTTAGGCACAGTGTGGATCAATTGACGAGATTTATTATCGTTGAAGGTTAAGCGAACCTGAGAAATAATGCGTGTCAGGGCATCCTCTATCACCACACGTCCATGCCATACTTTGTCCATTAGTTCTTGTCGACTGACAGTCTCGCCAGCACACAAAGCAAGCTGATAGAGAACATGCATAGCTTTGGGTTCTAGGTGACGACTTTCATCACCATGAAATACTCTATGATCGCCCACATCGATGTAGTAATCACCTAAACGAAAATATCCATTTTCAGGTAGCGCTTTTTCAGTCAATTATCTGGTCCCACTTAATTATTACCCTAGCATTTGAGGTGGTATGGGTATGTAACCACCAATATCGGTTTTTCATCACAATTTCATCAGCTTTTTATCTGCTGTTCCTCAGGAATTTATTCTACGAGTTCACCATACTGTTCAAACTCAAACGGCACAAGCAACTAGCACAAGTAAACATATTTCACTAACGGTTAAGTGTTAACCAATCACTCACATATTAAAGGTAAGTCATCATGAAAACAGTAATCAAAACATTCTCTCCAGCAGTCTTAGCTATGCTAATGATATTGCCAGCTAGCCAAGCATCAGCGATGGGTGCAACAGCGGGTTCACAACTTGTAGTGAAAACTAGCGTGGCTGAAGTCATCGGGGTTCGAGAAATTGAGACCGGCAATTTAGAGCAAGGTATCCGTAAAAGCAAGGCGGCTTTAGCCAAAAGTTCAACCGTATCGTTACGTAAACCATT
>JBNMPD010000254.1:0-4144 GCA_051276225.1 Flavobacteriales bacterium | reverse complement strand
CAACAAAACTAAAAAATCCTGTTAAGCTGACAGTCGAATTGCTTAAATTGAAACGAATAGAGAGATATCCATGATTTACAGTATGACTGCTTTTGCTCGCCGCGAACTTAAGGCCGATTGGGGCACAGCCGTGTGGGAAGTGCGTTCCGTTAACCAACGATTTCTCGAAACCTATTTTCGTCTTCCTGAGCAATTTAAAAGCATGGAGCCCGTGTTACGTGAACGTTTTCGTAAACAGTTACAACGCGGTAAAGTCGAATGTTCGTTACGATTTGTGTCTAACGATGCGGCAGTAGGCAAACTCAACCTAAACGAAAGTTTAGCCAAACAAGTGATGAACGCGGCGGATTGGGTCCAATCACATGGCCAATCTGCCGGTGTAAACCCTCTTGATGTATTACGTTGGCCTGGTGTGATTTCGGCCGAAGAATCTGACATGGATGCTGTTCAAGCCAATGTACTCGCTGAATTTGATCTAACACTCACCGATTTTATTGCCGCACGCGCCACTGAAGGCAACAATCTAAAAGCCATGCTCGAACAGCGTTTAGAAGGTATTAACCACGAAGTAGAAAAGGTCACAGCTCACATGCCAGATGTGATCAAATGGCAACGTGAAAAAATCCAGTCACGCTTTGAAGAAGCTAAAATAGAACTTGATGCTGCCCGCGTAGAACAAGAAATGGTCATTTTGGCACAAAAAGTAGACGTAGCCGAAGAGTTAGACCGTTTATTATCCCACATCGGTGAAACTCACAAGATCCTTAATAAAGGTGGTGCAATAGGTCGCAGGCTGGATTTTATGATGCAAGAGTTTAACAGAGAATCAAATACCTTAGGTTCCAAATCAATCAATACCGATATCACTCAATCAGCAGTTGAATTAAAAGTGTTAATTGAGCAAATGAGAGAACAGATCGCGAATATAGAATAAGCATATTGGTAGTTAATACAAAACGAAGATTTAGGTTATCTAAAAGATTAAAGCTGGTCATGGCAATAAAATATGGGTTAATCCTGTTTCACTTTGACTAATTGTAGGCCTTTTAAATATGTCGAGTCTTGCGTCATTCATATTTAAAATCATCCATAAGGTTAATCATTAATATTTGATACATACCTTCAACAAATTAAAAAATTGAGCGAAGTTGACTAAAACAATATGTTTTCATTAAGTAATTGAGTATTGTTATTTTTGCTAACTTACGCAATCTAACAACCTAACAAAAACTACATAAAAGATTAATATCATTACAATTTGCACAAGAATTGTGCAAATAAATTAAATTTGTTTATGGATTTTGAGATTTATTTTATTTATAAGGCTTTGCTAACAATACTGCTATCAAAGTCCTTCTCTTTAACGGTATAGATGTTGCAGCGTCCTTGTTGCTTTGCTAGGTATAATGCTTTATCTGCTGTTTCTAACAGTGATTCGGGGCTGGTGTTAGTTGATGATGAAAAGGCGCAACATCCTATGGATAAGGTGACAATTTCGCGCTCGGCATCGGGGGCATGTGGTAAAGCTTGCTTAATAATGTTTTTAATAATACTTTCACCAAGAAGATGAGCCCCAGTGATTTCGGTGTCAGGTAATAAGATGACAAACTCTTCACCGCCATAACGGGCAGTAAAATCTGCAGGGCGCTTAGCTGATTGAGACAAAATATCAGCACAGTTTTTGATGCAATCATCTCCTTGTAGGTGTCCAAAATGATCGTTATATTTTTTAAACTCATCAATATCTAACATTAATAGTGACAATGATTGTCTATTTCGCCTAGCTCGCTGCCACTCTATAGTGAGTTTTTCATCCAGTGCTCTGCGATTATTTAGGCCGGTAAGACTGTCTGTCAAACTTAAATATTGTAACCTGTCTATCGCTTTTTTATGGGCAATATGTGCTTTGGTTCTGGCAGCGACAACTCGATGGTTGAGTGGTTTGCTAATATAATCAGTAGCGCCTTGGTCAAATACTTTTTCTTCAAAACCCGATTCATTGTTGCTGGTAATAAAAATAATTGGAATATTGGCTGTTTGTTGTTTTGCCTTTAATGCATGGCACACTTCAAAACCACTTATACCTGGCATTTCGACATCCAGTAATATGATATCAGGTGCTTCACTTTCAGCCAGTTTTAATGCACTAGCGCCGTCGGTGGCGAAAACAATGCGCCCAAGACCTTCTAACGCTTTACTCGTTGCCATAATAATTGATGGATCATCATCTACAATAAGGATTGTGGTTGAAGTAAGCCCATTTAATAAGATCATTCATATACCTCTTCGAATACTCAAACGGTTGAATTTAATAAGGCTAATGCCTGCTTAAAATTAAGGTTTTTTAGCATAGCTTCGAATTCTTTAAATTTTTTTTCACCCAACATAAAACGCAAACCACCTGAATATTCCTTAACTATAGTAAGTGCTGACAATTCCTGCTTTTCTAATCCGTTGATAAGTATTTTCATTTTATCTAAATTTATTGAAAGTGCATTTTGTATGTTTGTTTCAGCATGTTTATCAGTGATAGTTTTTTGCTGGAACAAAAACGCTGCGCTATTTAGACGTAAATTAGTTAAGCTTTCTGCGAGTCGTTTTAGTAACGTATTAACTTCACCGACGTCACTCCGCAATGCTATTTCGGCATCACCCGCAAGTTGATATAATTCCTGAGCACCAACAAGACCTGCACTTCCACGCAATTTATGTATTTGCCCTGCCAACGATAGTCTGTCAAAGGTAATTTTGGTATTAATTGTAGTAACCTTAGAATAAACCTCCAAATGCCGATACTGTGTAATTATTCGTTCAAGTATTGATACAAAAAGCACCAGATCACCATTCAATAAATCCATATTATCTTTAATCCCTAATATAACTGGCCAGTTATCAGTGATTCCGTCACTTCTTGATGTCAGTCTTTCAACATTGATTACGCGACATCGATTACTTCCCACTAATTTATGCACCGTGCTGACCAACCGTAACGGTCCAATGGGTTTAGTTAAAAATGCATTCATACCCGAAACTAAGGCACGCTTCTTTTCTTGTACTAAACTGCCTGCGGTGATTGCAACTATTGGCAATCCATTTAAGCCAAGCTGTTGTCTAATAAGTTGGGTGGTTTCTAAACCATCCATTGCTGGCATTTGTATGTCCATCAAAATAATGTCAAAGGCGTCAGGTTTTAAACTCAATTGATCCAGAGCAGCTTGCCCACTATCTAGTGTTGTGACTGTTGCACCGTTTTTAATCAATATTTGCTCAACCAGTAAAAGGTTTATATCACTATCGTCTACCACCAATACATTTATTCCGAGTAGACATTGCGCTATTAATGCTTCGGAATGAATGGGCTTGAGTACTTGTTCAGAATTACCAGTTTGTTTTACAACCGCATCATTGACGGCATTAAATAGCTCTGGACTACTTATTGGTTTGTGCGATATTTCACCAGCTAAATATTCAACGTCTAATTTGGCAATATGTTCTGATTCATGATCAGAAACAATTAATAGTGCAGGCAGTTTTTGGAGTTCAGTATTTTCATATATATGTTTCATAAACCGCACTTTTATAGAGGAGCTGATGATATTTAAATATCAATCTTATGTAAAAACGCATTTTTTAACATCCGTATAACTACTGGTTTTATAGGTAGAAAACAATTTATGGTTGTTAATTACTCTGCGTTGTTTGGATGAATTTTATGTTGGCAAAAAATTAAGTCTACTTAAAACACATCACGACCAATTTTCTGTTCTGAATGTAGTGAAAGATCCAAGTTTATTTTTACTAATTAGCTAAAGAAGTGATTTTGATTACTGCGAGAATAAATGAAATGGAAACAGCGTCTCTTTCTTTTAATTACGATACTAAAAGAAAGCGAGTAGGGAAAATCTAATCTATTTACTGTCAATATTAGTACTAAAGCTGATTACCATGATGACTCTTAGAAATAAAAGGGCTTAGAAGTTGAGATACAATTTAGAGAGAAAGGTCCGAAGTTTGTGATGTTAATGAATTTTTATTGTCTACTTTTTTTACATTAATGGATTATGAAAACTTAAAGTCTCAATTATATCATTGAATTATATAGAAAAAATATTTTGGCTTGATTATTGAATACACCATACTTATA
>JBNMPD010000253.1:0-4151 GCA_051276225.1 Flavobacteriales bacterium | reverse complement strand
AGAGAAAATTATAATGATCTCCATGGCTCAGTTTGTACCCATCGGTTTTCATCGTTATCACGATGATTTTAGGAACCTGGTTTATCAAGCGTTGATAGATTAAATCTAATATTAAGGCAAGCCTTTGAACCCTTAGCCTTGGCTTTAGCTTCAAATTAAAAATTACATGCCTAGATATCTATAATGCCATATTGTTACTCTTGACTGAGAATCATATGGCCAGTAATTTAGGCAAAACTTCACACAATTAAGTCAAATAAAAAAGGCCTAAGCGCTGCCATTCTATGACCTATTGGTATTCGCTCTGTAGAAGACCATACTGCATACCGCCCTAAGCATCGCTTCAACCAAGAACAACTTGTTATAAGCTTATGAATAATATGAGTAGCTTACTTTTTTTGACGTTTTTCGCCGCTGCATGCATTGCAATACAAGCGGCTATTAATGTTCAGTTTGGACAAATATTTAACAATAGTTTACTTACAACCAGTTATGCTTTTTTGACTAATTTAGTATAGACGGCATTCATCACGATGCTTTCAGCTTTGAATAGACAGGCGTCAATCAGCAAGGGTTTGCTTGTTCACTTAATAAATGTACCAAACAAGTGCCTGAGTATTTATGGATGTCGTTTATATTTAGCGTTATTGGCGTAGGTGATTTTTATTCTCTGCCCCCCGAAATATGGGTTGATAATATGATAGGTCATGCCCAAACCAAGCAAATTATAGTGACCATGGTAATCAGTTATTTTGATCTGTTTGACAGCCCAATTAAGCTTATATACGCCAGTAAAACCATAGATGTTGTGTTACTAGGTGCTGTCATCATACTAATTAATAAGGAGTAAACAATGGACTGGGTATTACATAAAAATTTGAATAATCTTAACCTTTTTTGGCAGGCATTAAACGCGGAGGAACAAGATGGCTTATTCACCCATACATCCTGGCCAAACAAACAATGGTTTGCTGACTTCAGTTTACCTTCAGGTATTGCATTACCCGCAGGCAAAACCTTCATCACCATTGCTGAGCTAAACAGTGGAAAATTATCAGGTTATGCTGTTAAGGGTCAATTAGTGGTAATGAATTTATCACTAAAAAATAATGCAAAAAAACAACAACCTGTTAATTATACATCTCAGAAAATAATAAAACTGACGAGTGAAGAAAGTGCAACGATTTGGGCAACTAGCTGTGGTTTAGCTTTTGGCTATGAGATTGATCACAATGTCATACAAAAATTGCTTAATGATCCCAAGGCGAGTGTTTTATCTTACATAATTAATGATCAAATTGTAGGCACGGCAATCAGCTACAAGTCAGGTGATACATTGGGAATTCATCAATTAGGCACGGTACCCGGTTTTAGAAAAATGGGAGTAGCCGCTGCATTAATGGAGCATTTAATTATTCAAGCGCAGTATGATGATATTGACTACGTGAGCCTACAAGCATCAAAAGCAGGGTTACATTTGTATGAAAAAATGGGATTTCAAGAACTGACTAAAATAACCAGTTTAGTCGCAGCGGAATAATATTCCGCTGCTTAATTGTCTGTTGTTAAATCATCTTTTAATTGCTTCAGCAGTGTCAGACGGGTTTGTATTAAAACATAGTCTCGCATTAGGGGCACAAATATGAACAACGTTAATCAAACGCTCAAAAACCATAAACGCATCGGGATCTAAGCGAACACCAGCACCAATGAGTATGCAATCATAAGCGGTATCACTTAGTGCTTGTATCACTTCATCAGAAGCGGATTCAGCATCGGCTATAAAACACCACGTTGCTTCGTAACCTAGAGAGTTTAGGTTAGAACTATCGGCTTGCAATAAAGCTCGAAGTTTTTCAGGGTTTAGATCTGGCCACTTATTATAATCAACGGCAGACGGGTCCCACCCAATCAATAATATTTTCTTTATGTCGATCAAAGTCGTCCCCCTGATATTTTTTAATGAAATAATGTCGTAAATTAAAATCAGAGTTAAATAAAGATTGATGTTCTACAGATTGTTCAAAGCACCCTCTAACCAGGTCATTCGTTGTGAGTACCACGTTTTCAGATGAGTGACCTCTTCATTGTAAGTGTCAAACACTAATGGATTTGGCCACACATATTTACCCAAGGTCTGCCATTTATCGTCGTTCTCTTGTTGTGCTAAATTCAACTTGTCTGCATAGACATCAATTTTATCTAGGATCAAATTTTGATTACCCTTAAAATAAGCAAAGCGAGTTTTAACTTTTTCGACGAACAATTTGTCAGTGAACAATCTGGCAATCCACGGATTATCTTTTACCCAAAAACCCTGTGCATAACGAGAGTCTGCATAGTCCACATTGCCAAAAGATAAGTCAAAGTCCCATAGGGGTCCCATTTTAATTTTTTCGCCGGGCACTAGGTGGAAGTAAATACTGGAGAAGTCTTTAGAGTCAACATTCTTGGTGATTTCATTGATCAGATACCAATCCACAAAACTATCAACGTCTATGTACTTGGCGTAGCCATTGACGGGATCAGTAAAATCAGAGGCAAGTAACGCTGCTTCAAATTCGTTGATATGGCCTTTAATATAATTAAATTGATCATCATCCCAATCTAAATTCGGCTCTTTAATCGCCACCAAAAACTTATTTGTATAGAAATACACATCATCTGCGTCTTGTCTGTCTAGTTGGTCAATTTCGAGTAAAAAACCATTGTCACCAATGTTCACTCGATTACTGCCTTCCTCTACCTTTTCAGTAAAGTTGTAGGTACCGTTATATTCATTGTTGATATACACCTCAGCAAAGGTGCTTTTAGGCGTCCAATCCAGATTACTTAAATACCCCATTTCAAAACTTATGGTATTTCTTAACATCGTTTTGTCAGAGTACTCAGCCAAAAATAACCATTTCTTTTTGGATGGCATATCCAACATTGTTGATTTGTCTTTTAGCTTCATTTGAAACGGTTTTTTAGGGTGTAAAAACCAAGTAGAATTACCACGGCCTCGGATCTTCATATTTACAGAGGACTCATCTGCAAAGTCACGCCCACCTTTGATAGCCACGGTTCCATCTACGTAGTCCTCTTTCGAGTTGATGGATGCATCGCCAGTTGTAGTTATGTAAATGATAGGTAAACCAGTAAAAGCGACAACATCAACAGAATAACTGACCTCACGCCCATCAGCCATAATTACCGTGTAGGTCTGTACATCGCTAAAATTCTGAACAGATACATCACTTATCTGGGCAGTATCGTCAACAAACAGTGACGCACCCGTGTGTTCAACCGTGGCGATCATGCTTTGCCAGTCGGCTGCGACTGGGAAACTACCCATAATGGTGTTACCAGATATTGACAGATTTAAAGTAGAATTAAGGCTAGGGTTATTTTCAGCTAAAAAGGAGAATTGACTAATAACAGGTTCGACAACAACTACGGGGGTTGAAGTGGTTGAAGGTGGTGCAGATGTTATAGATGGTATTTCTTGTTCTGACTTATCAGAGCCACCACAGGCTAACAACGTTAAGCTAAAAAAAATAACCAACAATAGATGCACAAACTTATGGCTCATCAGCATAAAAGAAATCCTAAGGTAAAATAAGTATTTGTTTGTGGTTTTTTATATTTCATGTCATAAGCCTTTGTAAATTTTATTAACATTTAAATGTTGCAAGATATTCTGCCCTGATTCAAACAACTAAAGGTGAATCAGATAGTTTTTTGCGACCAAATGAACTAAATAATGGGGGTGATTTTATTTTTGTTAAGGATAAATCCTAGCAAGTAGGTCATACACACTAACCAATTTAAAAGAAATAATTTAAGATTAGGCATCTAGATATCATCAAGCATTCAGTCAAAAGAAATCAAATAGCTACACCACTGATTAATCAGCAGTGCTAAACAAAAATTGTCGAGATTATTAGTTAAGTCAGTCAACTGTTCCTGATGTTTTATGACTATTAATAGGCGTTAAATATCTGTCTTATTTGTTCAATTCGTTTTCTGTTAACACCTAAGTCCGAATACCCTAGGCGTGATGCTGATCTAAAATATATGATTGTTTTGTCAGTTTTTGTAGCTGGAAAATAGAACTCTACATCATCAATAAATCGGAATATTTTAGATGCAAACTCGACACGGATATA
>JBNMPD010000252.1:0-4152 GCA_051276225.1 Flavobacteriales bacterium | reverse complement strand
CTAATTGACTCTCTAATTCTCCCTTTCTGGTGGTGATAAACTCATCTGGATTCGGTTGAGCAGACAGTGCAACTATGGCTTTTTCTAAACATTGCCTGGCAGAGCCTAATTGATTATTTTTGATCGCATGGTCTCCGCGTCTTATCAACGTATCGACGTTAGCGCGAAGTTGTAATCGTTCAAGTAGTTTGTCTTCGGCTAAAAATACTCTACTCTCAATACGATTTTTCTTAGACTCAGCTCGCAACATGGCACGCAGGGTTTTGATACCGCGAATAAATTGAATAACTTGTTTATCGCCTTCTGGCAACTTAAAGGTATCTTCTGATGGCGGTGGTTGATTAACATCAATGGCTTTTAAAGCATCTTCTACTATTTTAATTCTTTCGTTTGAATCTGTTACATTTTCACCCATTTGACTGGCCGTTTTCATCGCCGCTAAAATTCTACGCTGCATAATAAAAACCAACCTTTGGGAAATGGGTATTTGTTCTGCAGCTAACAATGCGGCCTCAGTGATGTTGATAATGCCTTTTTGTTTGGATAATTCAGCCCTGCGTTCGGCTTCTAATTTATTTTTGTGTTGTTGAGTTGCGTTCACAATAACGCCTATTAGCACTAATGCGAGGATCAACAATATTATTATTGTAAATGCCATATTTCTATAATTTCCCACTATTCGGGTTCATCACCCGGTGCTATTGCAGTCACTTAGTTTATTAATTGCCTAAGGTAATGTTAAGACAAAAACGCTACCACCTAAACTTCCACCGTTCTTTAAGGATACATCACCTTTATTGTCTCCTTTGGAATGTGCTTGGGCAATTAAGCGCGCAAAAAATAAACCCAACCCTGTTCTTCCTTGACTGATATCGCAATCTTGCATACTTATTTTATGAGCGTCTAACATGCTTTGAGGGTAGCCGGGTCCATCATCTTCTACCTTAAATACTAATTGTTCATTTTTAGTATAAACGCTCAATAGTATTTTTTGTTGACCATAACGCATTGCGTTGATTAATACGTCGTTTAACAAAATACCAATTAAATCGGCGTCTAGATACCAAATTATATCGACTGATTGGCTTACTTCTAAACTCATGTTTTTATGATTTAAGTAGTTTTTATTAGTTGCTAACAAATCTCCTATGACATCTTGAATATCGTATTCGTCGATATTAAGAGGTAAATTATTTAATCTGGTTCGATACAAACATAATAATTGTACCAGTCCAGTATTTAATCTAGCGGCTTCGTAATGTGCCGATGCTAAATTATCTCTGGATAATTGATCTGTTTCTGTCAGGCTCTTTCCCAAATTTTCGATGGATTGCATGATAAGGCATAACGAGTTCTTCATATCATGAACTGCAGAACCCAATACAGCTGAAAAATCAATGGAGTCATCATCTCTATGCATAGAATGTTTCCAATGGATGAATTAACAATATAAACATAAGGTTGATTTCACAATTTAGGAGACAGCTGAACATATCTTATCGTACCTTTTTCTGAATTTAATATTAGGTTGTTTAGTCTTTTTACTCACTCTATTGGGAACAACTAGAACATTTTTTTAAAAATTAATGGAATTCGCCTTGTTAAAGTTATATAACAATTTAATATAAACTAATCCTTTAGGTTAACAAGCAAGGTTAAGACATGAAATTACAGCAACTCCGTTATATTGTTGAGGTACTTAACAACAATTTAAACGTCTCGGCAACCGCAGAAAGCTTGTACACATCACAACCGGGTATCAGTAAACAAGTTCGCATGTTGGAAGATGAGTTAGGCATACAAATTTTTGGTCGCAGTGGTAAGCACCTTACTCATGTGACAGAAGCAGGGCAAGATGTCATCAACATTTCTAGAGAGATTTTAGCAAAAGTTGAAAGTATTAAAGCGGTGTCTCGTGAACACACATTGCCTGACCAAGGTAAGTTAAATATTGCCACTACTCACACTCAAGCAAGATATGCCTTACCTGATGTGATTAAAGGCTTTATGAACAAATATTCGAAAGTTTCATTGCATATGCATCAAGGAACACCTTCTCAAATAAGTGATCTTGCAGCTAAGGGCGAAGCAGATTTTGCCATTGCCACAGAGTCATTACATTTGTATAACGATTTGGTGATGCTGCCTTGTTATCATTGGAATCGCAGTATTATTGTAAATCGCGATCATCCTTTAGCTAAAAAGACCACTATCACCATCGAAGATATTGCGGAGTACAACTTAGTCACTTATGTATTTGGTTTTACAGGCCGTTCGTCTTTGGACCAAGCCTTCAGTAGTGCAGGAATTGAACCTAAAATAGTCTTTACTGCTACTGATGCCGACGTGATTAAAACCTACGTAAGACTTGGAGTGGGTGTAGGCGTTATCGCTTCTATGGCAATTGATGAAAAGTTAGACGCAGATTTAGTCAAAATTGATGCCAGCCATTTATTTGAATACAGCACCACCAAGATTGGTTTTAGAAAAGGCTCATTTTTACGCAGCTACATGTACGAGTTTATTGAACGTTTTGCACCACATTTAACCAAGTCTGTGGTAGAAAAAGCGATGATGTTGAAAAACAACGACGAAGTAGAAAAAATGTTCAAAGGCCTGACTTTACCGGTGAGATAAAGTCTAAAAAGCAGTTGTGAACTCAAAGTTAAGAAGTTTGTAGCTTAAAGTAAAAGATAAAAAAAACGGCGTCATCTTAACAAATGACGCCGTTTTTTTGACTGTCTAATTTAATTCGAAATACTTTACGAAGCTCGAAGCTTGCGGTGATCGACTTATAATTAGTAGCTACTTTTAACACTCAATAATATTGACTGCTAAACCGCCTCTAGAAGTTTCTTTGTATTTCGACTTCATATCGTTGCCTGTTTCCCACATGGTTTTGATAACCTTGTCAAGTGACACCTTGTGTTGTCCTGAACCTCTTAAAGCCAATCTGGAGGCGTTAATGGCTTTGATGGCTCCCATGGCATTACGTTCTATACAAGGCACTTGCACTAAGCCGCCGACTGGGTCGCAGGTTAGACCTAGGTTATGTTCCATTCCTATTTCGGCTGCGTTTTCAACCGCATCTACTGATCCGCCGACTATTTCGGTTAATGCCCCTGCTGCCATCGAACATGCAACGCCTACTTCTCCCTGACACCCAACTTCGGCGCCAGATATAGAGGCATTTTTTTTATATAAAATACCGATGGCTGCTGCGGTTAAAAAATAACGGCTGACGGTATCTTCGTCTACGGGTTTAACAAATTTATCGTAGTAACATAACACCGCTGGGATAATACCTGCTGCTCCGTTTGTTGGTGCGGTCACCACAGTTCCGCCAGCGGCATTTTCTTCGTTAACAGCCAATGCAAACAAATTCACCCAATCCATGGCAACCATTGGATCGGCATTTTTTTCATTCTGTAAGCGGTGATATAAGCCTGGCGCTCGGCGTGTGACTTTTAAACCACCGGGTAAAATTCCTTCAGTATGTATGCCTGTCTGCACACTTTTATACATCACTTGCCATATGTGCCAAAGCTTTTTGATGATTTCTTCTTTGGGTTGAAATACTTCTTCGTTTTTCATCATTATCGAGCTAATACGCAGACCCTGTTCTTTACTGTATTCTAGTAACTGTTTAGCGCTTGAAAAGTCATAAGGCACAGGTTGTTCTTCGTGAATGAGCGCTGCTACTTTTTGTTTGGCAAAGTCTTGCTCTCGAATAATAAAGCCACCTCCTATAGAAAAATAAGTTTGTGAGGTAATCACAGTCTTATTACTCATGGCATGAAATGTCATACCGTTTGGGTGTTGGCTGAGGGATTTACGACGATGGAAAACTATTGCATTGAGTGCAGGAAATTTAATTAAATTTTTGCCATCTAAGTTAAGTCTTTGGCAACTACTCACTTTTTCGAGATAGGTGTCCACCATAGAGCTGTCGATAGTTTCGGGGGCATGACCAAGTAATCCTAAAATCACCGCTTTGCCTGTTCCGTGACCTTTACCAGTTTGTCCTAACGAGCCAAACAGCTCAACCTTAATCTCATCAGTCTTATCGAAAAAACTTTGCTCCGATAATTCCCCGCAAAAGGCTTTAGCCGCGCGCATTGGGCCAACAGTATGTGAACTGGAGGGGCCAAT
>JBNMPD010000251.1:0-4175 GCA_051276225.1 Flavobacteriales bacterium | reverse complement strand
TCGTAGTTGCCCATAAGTCTTTAAGGCCTCAAAGTCATTTTACCTTTAACTTCTCGGTTCATGACTTTATTTAACGCGTCTTTCGCATTTTCTAAAGGCACAACTTCATCGACGATCACTTTGACCTTACCTTGCACATACCATATCAATAACTCTTTCATGTTATCCGCAAAGTCTTTTGGTTGATGTTGGGTAAACGAACCCCAAAATACACCCATTACTGAATAACCTTTTACCAAAGCTAAATTCACTGGAAATTCTGGAATAGTACCGCCAGCAAAACCAACAACTAACAGTCTGCCATTCCACGCCATGCTTCTTGAACATGCGTGAAAGGTATCTCCGCCCACACATTCATACACTACATCGACACCTTTGCCATCGGTCACTTCTTTGATTGCAGTTTTTAAATCGGTTTCTGTGTAGTTAATTAAAATGTCTGCACCGTTAGCTTTAGCCATGTCTAACTTTTCTTGGGTAGAACACACCGCAATGACTGTTGCGCCCATTTCTTTACCAATTTGCACTGCCGCAAGACCCGTTCCACCGGCAGCTCCTGTGACTAATAAGGTTTCACCGGGCTGAATTTTTGCACGTTGCTTAAGCGCATGATGCGCTGTCGCGTGAGCAGTAACTAAAGCAGCGGCTTCTTCGTCAGGGATTTCGTTAGGAATGGGCATAATATGCGTAGCAGGGCATAATACTTTTTCAGCATAACCACCTAACATACACATAGCAATGACACGCATACCGACTCTAAGATGAGATATCCCCTCGCCTACTTCGCTGATTACACCTGCAACTTCATTACCCGGTATAAAAGGGAATGGTGGTTTCATTTGATACAAACCTTGTACCAGTAATCCATCGGGGAAGTTGACACCACACGCTTTAACGTCGACCACCACATGGCCTTTTTTAGCTATAGGATCAGGTACATCTTGATATTTTAGTTGTTCTACTGGGGCAAATTCTTCACATACTATGGCTTTCATTAAAGCTCTCCTTGACAGTATTGGCAAACAAGCAAAACCATAAGGTTTTGCTATGACATTATTGAGTTAGTTTTAACGCGTATTGAGCTAAGGGTTTAACAATCGCTCCAACAGCTTGCGCTTCTTTATTTGACGCATTGCCGTCTTCTGCTCTTTTTGCTACGCCTTGAGCAATGGCACCTAAGCGGAAAAAACTAAAGGCTAAATAGAAATTCCAATTGTCGATTTTTTCGATACCCACCAATTTACAATAAGCGTCTACATATTCTTGTTCTTTTGGGATCCCTAAGGGCATTCTCTCAATACCGCCTAACCCCGTGGCTTTGCCAACGTTTTCGGGCAAACGCAACTGCATGCATTGATAAGCTAAATCAGCATAAGGATGGCCTAAAGTAGATAACTCCCAATCCAATACAGCTAATATTTTAGGCTCTGTAGGGTGGAACATTAAGTTATCCATCCGATAGTCACCGTGTACCAGCGAGATTTTTCCATCATCTTCTGGCAAGTGTTTTTCTAGCCAAGCAATTAGCTGATCCATTTCGGGGATATCTTGGGTTTCTGACAACTTATACTGCTTACTCCAGCGACTAAATTGGCGTTCATAATAGTTGCCGGGTTTGCCGTAATCGCTCAAACCTACTTTTTCAATATCCACACTGTGCAGCGCAGCCATAACTTCAACCATTTCTTGATACATTTGGCTGCGTATTGAGTTGTCGCTAATTTCTGGTAATGCACTGTCCCAAAACACTCGCCCTTCGACATATTCCATAATATAAAACATGCTGCCAATTAAAGATGTGTCTTCACACAGATGATAGACCTTCGCCACTGGCACCGTTGAATTTTCGAGTGCAGCCAATACTTTATATTCACGGTCAACAGCGTGGGCAGATTTAAGTAACTTACCCGGTGGTTGACGTCGTAAAACATAAGACCGATTGGCAGTCACTAGCTTAAAAGTGGGGTTTGACTGACCACCAGCAAATTTGGTTGCCATGACGGGTCCTTCAAAACCCGCAACATGTTGGGTTAAGTAGTCAGCCAAAAGCTGCTCGTCTAATTGATCAACTGAACCTTTGTCAGTCATAATATTTTCCTTTTTATCAAACGTATATTATGCATTTTGGTCTTTTATAAGATTACGACCTAACTGCATCATATGCACTTCGTCAGGCCCATCAGCTAATCTTATAGTACGTGCATAAGCATATATAGCAGACAACACATAATCCTGACTAGTCCCACCTCCACCGTGCATTTGAATCGATTGATCAATCACGTTACAGGCCATTTTTGGTGCAACAATTTTAATTGCAGCAATAATATTGCGACTCACTTTATTGCCGTATCTGTCCATGTTATCAGCCGCTTTGAGCGTGAGTAAACGAGCTTGCTCAATATCACAGTGCATTTGTGCAATACGTTCACGGATGGATTGTTGTTTACTTAAAGGTTGACCAAAAGCGATACGCTTTTCAACTCTTTCACATGCCATATCTAAAGCCCGTTGGGCACAACCAATTAAACGCATACAATGATGGATACGACCAGGACCTAAGCGCCCTTGGGCAATGGCAAAACCTTCGCCTTCACCCACTAATAAATTTGCCGCTGGTACTCTGACATTGTCGAATAACACTTCAGCATGCCCAATTGGCTCATCATAATGGCCCATAGCAGCTAAAGGACGAACAATTGTGATGCCTTTTGAATCGAGTGGTACTAATACTTGTGATTGTTGTTGATGACGAGCGGCAGTAGGATCTGTTTTACCCATTACCACCATGATTTTACAATTGGCATTCATGGCACCACTGGTCCACCACTTACGCCCATTTATTACATACTCATCACCGTCTCGTTGTATAGAGGTTTCGATATTAGTGGCATCTGATGATGCAACAGCTGGTTCAGTCATAGCAAAAGCTGAGCGTATTTTACCTTCAAGAAGTGGTATCAAGTATTTTTGCTTGTCTTGTTCAGAACCGTATCTAGCCAAGACTTCCATATTACCTGTATCAGGAGCGCTACAATTAAACACTTCTGAACTCCACATCACCCGCCCCATGATTTCACACAAAGGTGCATACTCAAGGTTGGTTAAACCTGCTCCATAAGGCAGATATTCTTCGGGTAAGAACAAGTTCCACAAACCTGCGTCTTTGGCTTTTTGCTTTAATTGTTCCATCACCTCCGGTGTCACCCAGCGTGTTTCTTTATTGGCAGAATTTGCATGTACCAGATCAGTATAATCTTTTTCAATAGGATAAATATGCTCATCCATAAAGGCTTGTAGGCGGTCGATCAGTTTTTGCGATTTGTCGGAATAATCAAAATTCATGGTTTTTTTTCCTTTAGCTAAAGGTGATGGAGTCCAGTCTATCTGGGTTGTCTAAATGTGGGATGTTATTAAAACTTGATAAACGAATATTGTTTTTGTTGAAGTAGAAATGGCTAATACTGGTGTTGCGGACTTGCATATTCAGCTCTATTACCTGTTTAGCGTCCAGTCCTAATACTAAACTCATCAACATAGATATGGCTCCACCTGAGCTGACAATCAAAATAGGCTTATCACTATTTTGATTACAAGCTAGATGTAAGGCACCTTGTACTCTACTTTTAAAATCACCCCAGCTTTCTTCTAGCGTATCTTGAGGCAACAAGTCCTTAGACCATGCGTGCATCGCCAGCTTTAGCAAACGGTAAAAGTCAGCGGGTGTGGGGTTTTCTGGTAACTGACTTTGTGGATTCAATGACAAATAACTCTTGCCTATATTTTGAAAATTAAATTCATTAAAACCAGTATTTACAGTAACAACAGGGGGTTGACTTAAGCCATGCAGAATACCTTGAGTTGTTTCTTTATGGCGCACCATATCTCCCATAAAGGCTTGAAAAAAAGTAATATTCATTGCAGTGAAATATTCACCCAGCCAACGCGCCTGTTGATGGCCAAGTTGACTTAACTTGTCATAATTTTTTGCTCCAAATGAAGCTTGTCCATGACGGACTAAATAGAACTCAGACACTGATTCACCGTTATTTTATTGACTTGTACGATAGTATTCTTAATAGATCTATTAGTTGAATTTATTATTTTAATTAAATTACATTTAGTAAATTTATATCGCTAACAATATTATTCATCATTAAACCTTAACTATTTAGCCT
>JBNMPD010000250.1:0-4192 GCA_051276225.1 Flavobacteriales bacterium | reverse complement strand
GCTTTCTGTCTTCATTCCAATTGTTAATTTGTCATGCTGTTAAAATACCGATAACAACCAGTACAATTTCACTAACCGCATAAAGTAGGTACGTACTGAATTTATTGTCACTCAATAAACGCTGTCGAATTTTACTGAAGAACCTTAACATGGGTTTTAATGTGTTCTAATAAGAGTGAAATAACAATAAACCACATCCCTGATCTATTCAATATAGCCCAATTTCGTTGATGCTTAAGTGATTAAGTTGATCAAGCTGATTGTTGGATCAGCCTGCTCACAAAAAATTAGCGTTGCCTTACACGTACTCTTTATTTTATAGAAAATGGCCAAACGTGACCATAATAGGCACAACAAGTGACACCATTTTTGCAAGAGTGCACAACCAATAAATAGTTTACTGCGTCGATCACCGCTTGATGTTATGCAGTGCCAGATAATTTTGTGACTATTTTTTATACACCGCCTCTTTTTGATTTATAAAACCTCTTAACCATTCTTTTCTTGATAGTAATGAGTACTGCTGGCACAAAGAGGTCTTCATCACACTTTTGACAATCATGCTATGTATGATTTTTTCAGTCATCGCACGCTGCTGATATGGATGACATCAGGGCGATTAAAGCGCAACGAATAATTCGTGACGCTTGCATGTGAAGGCAAGCATTGCTGGAACAAGTGCTCTTACTTTACGTAATGTGTTAAAAGCTGCCCTTCGAGCTGAGAGCCGGAGTGACATCGTGTGGTTGCTTAGCGTTAAGCTTCGCCGGAATATGCACCTCACAAGGCAACGTTATGCTCACGGTCATGCCTTTTTGTGACACTAAGTTATTTTTAATCTCAATGGTACCACCATGTTGTTCGATAATATTTCGGCAAAAGGTCAGCCCAATGCCCTGCCCTTGCTGTTTTGTAGTGAAAAGCGGCACAAACAGGTTATCTGTGTTGGCAAAGCCATGGCCATCATCAATAACTTTGATTAAGGATTGTTGAGCTTTTTCAGTCATTTCAATTTTGACTTGTGCGGCATCTGCTTCAAAAGCGTTTTTTAATAGGTTAATAAACACTTGTTCAATAAACGTTGGGTCTGCCCACAACCACTGGGATTTATTAGCAAAAATCAGATTGTTATCTGAAAACAAACCTTTTAGACGCTCTGCAAACATCGCGACGTTGATGTGTTGTGGGTCCAAATTCAGGGTTTGTGACAAAGAGGAGTATCGATTTACAAAGTCTTGCAAATGGTGGCAACGATCTGAAATCACAGCTAGAGCTTGTTTTTCTCTCGAAGAGTGCAACTTTGACCCAAGACTTTCAGCTAAAGACGAAACTGGCGTTAAAGAGTTACGGATTTCATGGCCCATAACCCGAATTATTTGTTGCCACGCATTAAGCTGACTGGCGCGAATGGCCGAATCAATATTGGTACATACCAGTAGTTGATGACGTTCGCCACTATCAATAAACTCACTTTGGCTAACATGCCACTGCTGATCTTTACCGGGCAAATGCCAGCCTTTATCGGTGTAAATTAACCCAAGCAGCTTTGGTGAAGCAAGTCGGTACATTTGCCACGGCTGCCCAAACAAAGAAGAAAAGGCAGCATTAGCATAGGTAAGTTTTTGTTTTTGATTAAACACCAACATAGGTGTATCTAGTTGATCGATCAGTTGATACAACAATAAAGCATGTTGGTCATATTGTGATTTGTGGGTCTGCATTTTCTCGCTGAGCATGGTCAGCTCATTGTGAAAGTTTGCTGTTACTCCCTGTTTGAAATCAGACTTAGCGTATTGATTATAGTCCTCCACTTTCACCGCTTCGATATGCAATAGGGCGCGGTTAAAAGATGACATCACCCTATGTTTAAAACGCATAATGCCGATGAACAAAAACAAACCGAGTACAACCAAGGCCAAACTAATATTCCAAGCTTGCCAATCTGCGGAAACTAAAATCCAGGATACAGCAAGCAAAAACAGTAAGGCAAAACATGCCAAAACAGTAACAATATAAGCGCTTAAACTTTTACTTTTGAAGATCGGCATATTTTTCTAATCTTCGATAAAGCGACGACTTGGTCAGACCTAATAATTTGGCCGCCTTGGGAACATGCTGATTAACCTGATCAAGTGCCTGGGTGATAAGTTGTTTTTCAGCGTTTTCTAATGTCATCATGGGTAAATTGGCACTTGGCAAAATAGCGGCCTGTTGACTAGGGTTAATGTTGAGATCTCTGACAGATAATTTGTCTGCTTTACACAGTAATACCGCCCTTTCCATCAGATGGCTCAACTCACGGATATTGCCCGGCCAGTGGTAGTCCTGCAAAGTACACATAGCCTCAGCACTCAGCGTAATGTTCGATTTTGCATATTTTTTACAGTACATCGCAATAAAATGTTCGGCCAAAGGCACAACATCCAAAGACCGCTCTTTTAGTGATGGCACTCGAAATTCGATAGTGTTGATCCGATAGAATAAGTCTTCACGAAAACACTCTTTTTCAATGAGCTGTTTAACGTTGCTGTTAGTCGCGCTGATCATTCGGATTGAGCTGAATTGAGTTTGGCTAGAGCCTAATACCTCATACTCCCCTGTTTCTAATACACGTAATAATTTTGCTTGTTGTGATAAGGGTATATTGGCAACTTCATCTAAAAATAAGGTGCCATTTTTTGCTAATTCAAAACGCCCAATGCGGCTAGATTTAGCATCAGTGAAAGCACCTTTGGTGTGCCCAAACATTTCACTTTCAAATAGCGATTCAGAAATAGCGCCCATATTAACAGCGATAAAAGGCCCATTACTGACTTGTGATTGTGCATGGATATAACTGGCCAATTGGCTTTTGCCTGTGCCGTTATCACCCGTGAGTAATATCGCTACATTAGCACTGGCCACACTGTTAATATGCTGCATCAACTCGTGCATACATGATGAAAGCCATTGATAATCACCTTTATCAATCTCGGTAATATCTAATCGTTGCTGAAGTTTTTGATTTTGTTTTTTAAGACCACTCACCTTAATTTGTTGCGCGACCACTTGAAGTAGGCGTTGATTTTTCCATGGTTTTTCGAGAAAGTCACCTGCTCCCAATTGCATGGCTTTTACTGCCAACTCAACATTCGACCAAGCCGTCATTGCAATTGCGGGAATGCCTAAATCGGCCTTATTTAGCCAAGCCAACAGCTCCAAACCTTCCACACCAGATGTAGTATCTCGGGAATAATTCATATCCAGTAACACCAAATCAACTTGATGTTGTTTAATTAACTCTTTTGCCATAGCGGGGCTTTCAGCTTCAGTGACTTGATAATGATTATCTTCGAGCACAAAGCGCGCACTGATACGCACATCGGCTCGATCGTCCACTACTAATACATTGAGTTTGCTGGTAACTGCTATAGGCATCTGACGACCTTTTTAAAACAAAAACGACTTAACCAAATCATACAGAGGTGTATGCATAAACATAAGCTTTAGTGTCTTTTTTCGAGTCACTTGAAAGTGAGATTGCTATTAAATTAATACATATCAAAGAACATTTTCTTTAATTTCCCTTTATTTTCTTTCTTGCATATTGTTTGCACATTGTTTTGTTAAATTTGTTTCACTTAGATTTTAAAGAGCTATCTTTGATGAAAAAACCCACGGTATTTATAACCCAACTTATGAGTATTTTGCTTATAACTTTTTTATTAGGGGCTTGCGGCTCCAGCTCATCAGATGATGATGAAGTTGTCACTAACACCTCACCTAATGTCGACGCTGGTGCAGATCAAACCCTAGGTGCCGCTGGGCTAGTGTCACTCTCTGCCACTATTTCTGATGATGACGCCACTTATAGTATTACGTGGACGCAAACATCAGGCACCACCGTTACTTTAAGTGATACCTCTTCAGCCAACCCAATCTTTACAGCACCTGCCAATGAGGCAGACGTCATCCTAGTGTTTCAAATTTCAGTAGATGATGGCACTAATGCAGCGGTGACTGACAGCGTATCTATTACCGTTACTGGCACAGCAACCAATTCTGGGCCTAGTGTTGATGCAGGCGACAGCCAAACTGTTGACTCGGGTGCAACAGTGACGCTGGCAGCAACAATCACCAATAACGATGACACTTTAACTATCGCATGGAGCCAAACATCAGGTGATAATGTCACCCTAAGTGATAGTAGTGT
>JBNMPD010000249.1:0-4195 GCA_051276225.1 Flavobacteriales bacterium | reverse complement strand
GTGCATATATACTGAGTCATTTGCCTATGGTGGGTTACACTCAACAGCAGCAAGCTGGGATCAAAACTTTGGTAGAAAGTCACAGGCAAGAAATAAAATTGAGCCTGTTTAATTCCTTCCATCCAGAAGTGCGCCAAGATCTATTGATATTGGCCAGAGTGTTACGTTTGTCTTGTTTACTCTCCATCCGCCGCAAAGATAATTTGTTAGTAGACTTTACAGTAGTAACGTCAGATAAAAAGTGGGTACTCACTTTTCCTGAGGGTTGGCTCAAGTCGCACCCATTAATAGATGCAGAACTTGCTAATGAAAAATGGCAACAATATAAAGTGGGTTGGACCTTAGAGTGCTTTTGAATAAAGCGTTTTAAATAAAAAACGATTAAACTTTCACTTAGTTAATTTATAACAACCAAAATAGACGAAAAACTACAACGTTATAGCCCAATTCCAATAATCATCTGCCTAACCTTGTCTCAAAAGTATTGCTGCCTGCTTTGCAAAATAAGTCAAAATACCGTCAGCACCGGCTCGCTTAAAAGCTAGTAATGATTCTAAAATCACTTCATCTTCGTTTAACCAGCCATTGGCAAAAGCTGCTTTATGCATGGCGTATTCGCCGCTAACTTGGTAAGCAAAAGTGGGTACTTTGAACTCGTCTTTGCAGCGTCTGACGATATCTAAATAAGGCATGCCGGGTTTAACCATGACCATGTCTGCCCCTTCTTGCAAGTCCAATGCTATTTCGCGCATAGCTTCGTTTGAATTTGCAGGATCCATTTGGTAGTTCTTTTTATTGCCTCCTTTAATATTACCTGCTGAGCCAACCGCGTCTCTGAAAGGCCCGTAATAGCTTGAGGCGTATTTAGCTGAGTAAGCCATGATGCAAGTGTTGATAAAGCCATTGCTTTCTAATGCTTGGCGCAGAGCGCCGACACGGCCATCCATCATATCAGAGGGAGCGATAATATCAGCGCCTGCTTGGGCATGAGACAGTGCTTGTTTGACTAAGACTTCGATTGTTTCATCATTTAACACATAACCCTGTTCGTCAATCAGACCGTCTTGGCCGTGAGAGGTAAAAGGGTCTAAGGCAACGTCTGTGATAATAGCAATGTCAGGCACAGCTTGTTTGATGGCACGCACTGCTCTTTGAGCCAACCCTTGTGGATTAAAAGCTTCGCTGGCACACAATGACTTGGCTTGCATCGGAGTCACAGGAAAAAGAGCTAAAGCAGGAATGCCAAGTGCTTCAAGCTCACGTGCCTCTTTTACCAACAAATCAATAGATAAACGATCAACGCCGGGCATGGAAGGTACCGCTTCTTTTTGATTATTACCTTCTAAAATAAACATGGGATAGATTAAGTCACTGGCAGTGAGTCGGTTTTCTGCCACCAGTCTGCGGGTAAAATCTTGCTTACGTAATCTTCGCATTCGAGTGTTGGGGAATTGTTCAATCATAACTAATCCTGCTGTTGAATGGGGTCTAAATGGTTGCCTTGAACATTATTTCGACCTGCATTTTTGGCGGCGTATAGTTGTTTATCCGCCAAGGCTAAAATACTATCTTCGGGTTGGGTAATGTCAGCTATTGCGGTACCAATACCGGCACTGAAAGTGATATTAACTGACACGTCATCAACATGTATGCTTGTTTTTTCTATTGTAACTCTAAGCTGCTCAACCAAAAACAAAGCACCTTCTAAATCGGTGCAGGGTAAAATAAAGGCAAATTCTTCGCCACCATAACGGCACACATCATCACTGGGTCTTTTTAACGTTTTTTCGAATATAGTGGCAATTGTTTTGATACATTCGTCGCCAACTAAGTGACCATATTGATCATTTATATTTTTAAAATGATCAATATCTATCATTACTACAGATAGTTGGGTTTTTTCACGTTGGCTACTTCGCACTTCAGCTTGATATTTTTTATTAAAAAAACTGCGGTTTCGTATTCCTGTTAATGCATCTAAGGTGTTTATTTCTTGTAAGTTATAATTAGTCTCTGATAACTCACGAAGAGCAACCTCTAATTCTAAGGTGCGTTCCTGAACTTTGCATTCAAGCTCTCTGGTTAAATTTTCTTGGAATGCAAGCATGCCTTTTTGAGTGTGTTGAGCTTGTTGTTCTTTGATCAACAACTCTGCTTGTGTACTGATCAATGTTTGATGTTGTTGATTGTGGCTAATAGCCAAAATGAGCGCCAGAATGAGCGCCTCTATGCCTGCACCTAACATCAATAAGTAGTAATAAGGTAAGTCAAAACTAATGATATTGAGCGTATCTAGGCTTACCGCAAAGCCACCAATAAATAAGAATGCCCACGCCAAGGTATAATATCTCGCGATGGTTAAGCCTTTTATCCATAACCAAATTGAGACAGACAAAATAAATATACCACTGCCACATAGCATCATCAAAAAAACTTGAATAAAGACTTGTAGTGGTACCAATAAACTAATGATCAGATTAAGTAAAAAAGCGAAGGCAATAATGTTTAGTAGCTTACTGAGTAGTGTGTTGTAGGCTCTGACATTGAGTAACAGGTCACAAAATATAATCGATAACCACACAGTTAAACTGGCAAAAATAACAACTGAATTTTGCTGTAACCAAGGTGAATTAGGCCAAATATAGTGATAACCCAGACCTTCTAGCGCTGATAGGGTTAACCCTAAAAACATAACATAACCAGCATATACTAAAAAAGTAGGGCTACGAGTTGTGATAAAAAAGAACAGGTTACTTAACCCCATTGCCAGCATTAAACCAAAAAAACCGCCCATGATTAAGCTATTTTTACTGCTAAACTTTAAGTAATCTTGTTGTTGCCAGATATTCAAAGGTAGGCGCATAACGCCTTCAGAATAGGTGCTAACGTATACACTTAGGTCTTCGCCATTTGTTGGCACCGGAAATAAAAAGTTTTCATGTTCAATTATACGTTGCGAGAAGGGCAAATAATCACCTACTTGATATTCTTCTAGCACCTTGTTATTTCGAATAAACCAAAGGTTAACGATGTCCAGAGATGCGTTATCAATTTCTAATAACCTAGATTGTGCTGAGTCAGTGTTCCTGAGGGAAAACCTGAACCAGTGCAACTCATTAGACATCTCTAATTCAGTTAAGTCCTGATTATACTGTCGCCAAATATTGTCGGGGGTACCCAGAATACTGGCAATCGAATACTGTTTATTTGTATCAACTAAGTGTTCAATATCTCCCACCACTGTATAGGCTGGACGGATTGTGCTGGAAAAATTAGAGACTGCAAAAATGACACTAGTACAAAAAATAATGATAATTAATAATAGCCATGTTCTGCTCAAGACAACGTTAGATGGATTATTTGGCACTGTCAGCATTTATGTTTGAAATATTAAATAATGCCTGTGTATTCACTTGGCTCGCTAATTGTAATACTTTGATATCCGTTTCCATTAAACCAGCTACTTCCCTAGCTATATATGGTAAATAAGCGGGTTCGTTATTACCATTGTCGACTTTACGGTTGTTGGCCAACCCCTTAGGGCGTAAATATGGCGCATCGGTCTCTAACAAAATTTTATCTAATGGCAATGATTTAATCGCGTGGCGTAACGCTTGTCCTCGGTTAAGATCACATATCCAACCTGTTATACCAATATATAAGCCTAAATCTAAGTAACGTTTCATCTGTTCAATATCGCCAGTGAAACAATGCACCACGCCACCATGTAAATCTTGACGGTATTGAGTGAGTAATTCAATCTGTACTTCAAATGCATCGCGTTCATGTAAAAAAACAGGTAAACCTAATTCACATGCTAATTTGAGTTGCTGCTCAAAAGCGAAACACTGTTGTTCGGGTGTTGAAAAATTTCGATTGAAATCCAAACCACATTCACCAATGGCAACCACACGAGTAGACTTGGCTAAGTTTCTTAGATCATCGATGGTTTGGGTTGTAAATTGACTGGCGTCATGGGGGTGAACACCAACAGTGGTCCACAAGTGATTGGGATACTGTTGTGCCAACTGAATAGCTTGTTGGCTTTTGTCTAGGTTAGTTCCAGTAATAATAATGTGGCTAACATCAACTGCTAATGCGCGTTCAAATACTGGCTCAAAAAATAATCGTTTGTCAGTGAAGTTGACACCTATATCACACCACGACATTAACTTATTTCACTCGCTTGGCACGC
>JBNMPD010000248.1:0-4197 GCA_051276225.1 Flavobacteriales bacterium | reverse complement strand
ATAGTAATTGGATAGTAATTGGATAGTAAATTAGTAAATAGTAGTTTGATAAGAAGCCAACAATCCAGTTAAGTAGCAATATTTAACCAACATTCGATAAAGAGGTAAAGACTATGGGTATCTTCTCGCGTTTCACAGACATAGTGAACTCAAATATTAATTCCATTTTAGATAAGGCCGAAGATCCTGAAAAAATGGTACGTTTAATCATTCAGGAAATGGAAGACACTCTGGTTGAAGTGCGATCGGCTTCAGCCAAAACTTTAGCTAGTAAAAAAGAAATTTCTTCACAAATTGGTAAAATGCAAAATGAAGCCAAAGATTGGAAAGCGAAAGCCGAGTTAGCGATTAGTAAAGATAGGGAAGACTTAGCCCGTGCCGCGTTACTAGAAAAGAAAAAGTGTGACGAACACGCCAGCGCATTGTCATCCGAACTTAAAGTCATCGATGAGCAAATCACTAAATTACAGAGTGAAGTAGGGCAGTTACAAGATAAATTAGCGGATGCTAAAACGCGTCAAAAAGCTATTTTATTACGTCAGAAAACCGTCAGCTCAAGACTTGAAGTGAAAAAAAGTTTAGACAGTGGAAAAGTTGATGCAGCAATGGGACGTTTTGAGCAATACGAGCGTAAAATTGATGATTTAGAGTCACAAGTTGATGCTTACGATTTAGGTAAAAAAACCTTAGCTGATGAATTTGCTGAACTTGAGTCAGATGATGAAATCAATGATGAACTGGCAGCACTGAAGAAAAAGATGCAAAGTCAATCAGCAGCTAGTAAAAAGTAAGATCAAAAAGGTCGGTAGACTCTGACAAAAAGGAGATGAATTGTGGAAGACGTGATTGGCATAATAGTAGCACCTATCATTATATTTATGATCTTTGTCGCTCCGATATGGTTGATAATGCACTATCGGAGCAAAAAACAAATGAATCAGGGACTGACTGAAGACGAATACGGTACGTTACAAGAATTAGCTGATAGAGCAGAGAAAATGGCAGATAGGATCCATACATTAGAGTCTATTTTGGATGCAGAGGCGCCAGAGTGGAGGAATAAAGCATGAAAACTTTTGGTAGCTTGCACCGTGACCCTAGTAAAGGAAAAATTGCCGGAGTGTGTGCTGGTATAGCTGAGTACTTTGGCATGGAAATATGGTTAGTGAGAATACTAATTTTGACTGGTTTTTTCTTATTAGCACCACCATTCTTCTTTGTTGGTTATATTGCAGCCTGGTTTATTTTAGAAAAAAAACCTCAAGGCTTTTCAACTAAGTCAAGGGATAACGAATTTGCACAAAGAAGTCAGCATAATAAGTCTCATAGCAAAGGATGGCACAATGTGTCGGAACAAGAGTCAGATAAAGTGATGGTGAAGTCTAAAGTTTGGCAAGCAGGTGAGCCCCCTAAGCAGGCTTTTATCGATATCAAACGACGCTTTGCAAAAAATGAAGATAGACTCAGAAAAATGGAAACTTATGTGACATCATCTGAGTTTCAACTCAACCGTGAGTTAAGCAAACTATAGTATAGCTTTGATGGGCTAGTGGATCTCTGACCCAATGCGTTGCGCTTTTCTAAAGACCTAAGGCTGATACTGTTTCTATGCAAACTTCCTTCTTCCAACATCATCACATGCAACACACCAAACAAAAGCTGAAACTTAGTGCCGCCAGACTGGTTAATAACCATGTAAATTTGGCGGTGACGGGATTAAGTGGAAGTGGCAAAACGGCGTTTATTACCTCTTTAGTTAATCAGCTTATTGAAGCTAATGAAGCTTCACAGCTACCTTTTTTTTCAGTGGTAAGAGAGGCGCGCTTAGTCGGAGTAAAACGAGATGTGCAACCTAATTTAAGTTTTAGTCGATTTGCTTACGAAGACGCTATGATTAAGCTAACCCAAACTTCACCTGAATGGCCATCATCGACAAAAGGTATCTCTCAGGTAAGATTAAAAATAAAGTACAAAAAGAGTAGGGGGCTCAGTAAATATCTAACTGAAGACGCAACGTTAACCTTAGATATTACCGATTATCCTGGAGAATGGTTGCTTGATTTACCGTTACTGAGTATGGATTATTCACAGTGGTCTAAGCATTGCCAGGACGAACTTAACGACCCCATTAGGCATGACTTAGCGGTACCTTTTTTTGCCGCGTTGGCAAGTCTAGACTTAAATGCAGAGGGAGACGAATTAGCACTACAAAAAATAGCTGAGTTGTACAGCCAATACTTAATTGATTGTCAAACTCGTGGCTATCAATTGTTACAACCTGGTCGATTTATTTTACCAGGTGAATTAACGGGAGCACCCGTTTTACATTTTTTTCCCATTACAGATGTACAACTTAAACAGCAGGGAATTGACCTCAACATACCAAAAAAAGACAGTAATTTAGAATTATTGGTCAAGCGTTTTCAATATTATAAAACTCAAGTTGTGCAGCCATTTTATAAAGACCATTTTAAAGGTTTTGACAGACAAGTTGTTTTAGTTGATTGTTTATCGGCGCTAAATCGTGGTTATCACAGCTATCAAGACTTACAAAAAGCCTTAAACTGGCTGATGGGTAGTTTTCAATATGGCTCTTCGAATATACTCAATCGTTTATTTCAACCTAAAATTGATAAGCTGGTTTTTGCTGCTAGTAAGGCTGATCACATTACACCTGAGCAGCAAACTAATTTAGTCAAGCTGTTGGAAAGCATGTTGCACAGTGCAAGAAAACAAATACAGTTTGATGGTGTGACCACCGAATCGACTGCAGTATCAGCAATTCGCGCTTCAAAGTCGGGTGTTGGCCAGCTTAACGGTGAGAATATTCCAGTACTTCAAGGGAGAGATACACAGGGTTCAGCTATTACCTTGTTCCCAGGCGAAGTTCCACAGAACTGTCCTGGTCCTGAATTTTGGAAACAGCAGCAGTTTGAGTTCCCTAAATTATGCCCTCCCCTAATGAATAATAAGCATGCACTGCCACATATTAGAATGGATCAAGTGCTCGATTTTTTGCTAGCGGATAAATTAACATGAAACAATCGCCTAGATCCCAGGAACAAAAGCAGTCTGAGGAAAATACACCTAATAAAATTAAAGCTGCGCATGTTTTTAATCACCATGCACCCGATGACCCGTTACAAACCTATGTCAAACCTGCGCTTATTGTTAACGATGCCGATTCAATTGAGTTAAGCGATGAACTGTTAGATGACAATCAAACATTGGAGTATTCTGAACCAGCAACTATCAAAAAAACCAGCAAAAAATGGCTACTGTTTGTGTTTTTTACCATCTTGCTGGCAAGCAGTGCCGAGTTAGTATTTTTTATTATTGCTATGGTTACACAAACAGATTGGTTAGCAGCTGTGTGGTTAGTTATTTTTTCTGCATTGGGAATTTTGGTTTTACGTCAAGCTCTTGTTGAATATAGAGGATTAAAGCAACTTAAAAGGCAAGCTGAGATCCGCAGCCAATCTGAGCAAATGGCGAACACCAGTGTTATAGGTTTAGCTGAGCAACATTGTATGAAAATAGCCAAGAGCCTCCCCCATGATTATCAGTATTTAGTCGTAAATTGGCGTGATAGTTTTGATCTTAATCACTGTGATAGTGAAGTCTTAAGCCTGTTTGAACACCAAGTTTTGGGCCCTGTTGATAAATTAGCCATTAAACAAGTGAGCAAAAATGCCTCAGCAGCAAGTGTCATGATAGCTGTTAGTCCTTTTGCTCTGCTGGATATGTTGATAGTGCTGTGGCGAAATATTCGGATGATGGATCAAGTGAGTGAAATATATGGTTTACATCTAGGATATTGGGCCAGAGTTAAGTTAATACGCAGCATATTTCACACTATGTTGTATGCAGGTGCCGCTGAAATATTGTCTGACGCTGGTAATTATGCCTTAAGTGCTGAAATAACGGGTAAGTTATCCTCGCGCGTAGCACAAGGCATGGGCGCTGGAGTGTTGACCGCTAGGATTGGCTTAAAGGCAATTAATGAAAGCCGTCCTTTGCCTTGGCTATCACAAACTAAACCAGGTTTGTCAGGTATCACTAAGCAGTTGTTAGCTGATTTAAATAAGCAGTTAAGATAAGGGTTTTAACTAATTTAAACTGTTTTGAAACCATGTAAGAACATATTTTGTAAGCTTATATTTACGATTAACTTCCAACACCAATAGACACACTAGG
>JBNMPD010000247.1:0-4200 GCA_051276225.1 Flavobacteriales bacterium | reverse complement strand
TGCTAACAGTAAAGTTTAAAATTGAGCCACAAACAGACACTTTGCTTGCACCCAGCTTGTTGTCGAAGCCTTTAGTCGAGAATTCAATTAAATATGCCATTGCACGAATGCCTAACGGTGGTTTGATAGAGGTGTCGGCTAAGTGTCAGCGTGGTTATTTACATATGGAAGTAGCTGATAACGGGCCTGCCCAAAATCAAACATCTTTAGTGGCAAAACCCAAAGCTGAAGCACAAATAGCATCGAGTCACACTGCAGTGGGGATTCAGAATACTGTCGATAGGCTAGACGTTTTATATCCTAACGAGCATGATTTTAACGTTATTTGTGGATCAGATGAGAGGTATCGAATGCAAATTCCTATACCTATGGAACATTCATGAGTCGTCAATTAACTGTCATTATTGTGGATGATGAACCTTTGGCTAGAGAAGGGTTAATGTTGAGATTGAGCGCTGATACTAGGTTTGATGTGGTTGCTCAATGTCCGTCTGCTCTTCATGCGTTAGATGCGATTGAGCAGTTACAGCCAGACATTGCTTTTTTAGATATAGAAATGCCAGGATTAAGCGGCCTCGAACTAGCAGAACAATTATCAAATACACCCACCCCTGTGCCCAAAGTGGTCTTTGTTACTGCTTTTAAAGAATTTGCCCTCAATGCTTTTGAATTTTATGCCTTTGATTATCTGCTTAAACCCTTTTCAGATGACAGATTTGCGAGTTGTTTAAGTAAGCTTGTTGAGTCTTTTTTTGACAGTGATGTAGTGCAACAGCACCTTAAACTAGACGAATTGCTTAGCCGCAAAACAGGTAACTCCATAGATGGTTTTATTCGTAATTTAGAAGTGACGAGTGGTGGCTCAATGAGTGAGTTACAGCGAACGGTTTCTATGAAAAGTGGCTCAGAGTGGATCAGAGTGAGGCTTGATGATATTTCTTGGATTGAGGCCGCAGGGGATTATATGTGTGTGCATACATTGGAAGGCACGCATATTATACGTAAAACGCTTAAACAATTTGAACAAGATCTCGACCCCAGCCTTTTCCCAAGGGTTAATCGATCAGCCATGATCAATATGAGCAAATTGAAAAGACTGACACCAAATTCAAATGGCGAATACGTAGCACAATTGACATCTGGTGACAGTGTTAAGGTCAGCCGAAAATACAAATTTAAACTAGAAGAACTAAGAAAAAATGATGATTGTGAAGATTGATCGTGAATGCTAAATAAGGCCTATTTTGAAAGGTATATTAATATCCATCAGGATCACATTCACAGTTTGATATTGATTATCATCAGTGAGATTGTGAGTACTTGCTCACCATCACTCGCATCTGCCACTTCTTTAAGGTGTTCTAATAATGTCAGTAAGCTAAAACGGTTTATTTACACTGGGCAGAGACAGAAAACAATGCATTAGCTAAACAAACAAAGATAGCGGCGAAAGCTGTCAATATACCCCGTTAATCCCTCAAACTAACCCTTACATAGACAATGCGCGGGTTTAAATTCAAACTTTCTTGCTTTGAGCCAAATACAAGCTTGAATTATATGATAATTGCCTCAAAATCAGGTTCATCTTTAAATATCAGTCTTTTAGACGTTCAGTTAACGTTTGACCAATACTTCTAAGGAACAACATTGAGCATTAAACTTGGCATAGTGATGGATCCCATCCAGTCCATCAATATCAAAAAAGACACCAGTTTTGCTATGTTGCTTGATGCGCAAAAGCGTGGCTATGAATTGTTCTATATGGAAATGGGCGACCTGTATTTACAAAATGGTAAACCTATGTCCCAAATGGCTAGTTTAACTGTCGAGTCTAATGCAGATAAATGGTTTACTTTAGGTGATGAGTTACATCAAAGTTTAGCTGAGTTAGATGTGATTTTGATGCGAAAAGATCCCCCAGTAGATAATGAATTTATTTATGCCACTCATATGTTTGAATTGGCAGAGCAAGCGGGCACTTTGGTGGTAAACAAAGCGCAAAGCTTAAGAGATTTTAATGAAAAGTTATTCACTTCTTGGTTCCCAGATTTGGTCGCCGATACACTGGTGACAAGAGATACTAAATTAGTAAAAGAGTTTCATCAAAAGCATAAAGATATTATCTGTAAACCTTTGGACGGCATGGGCGGTAGTTCAATATTTAGGGTCAAAGAAGACGGAAATAACTTAGGTGTGATTATTGAAACCCTGACTGAATTAGGTACACGTTACGCTATGTTTCAGAAGTTTTTACCCGAGATTAAGGATGGGGATAAACGTATCTTAATCATTGATGGACAAGTGGTACCTTATGCATTGGCAAGGTTGCCAACTAAGGGTGAAAATCGTGGTAATTTAGCTGTGGGTGGCATCGGTAGAGCACAACCTTTGTCAGAGTCTGATTTTAAAATTGCTGAAACTATCGCGCCACTTTTAGTCGAAAAAGGTTTGATTTTTGTTGGTTTAGATGTGATCGGTGATAGAGTCACTGAAATTAATGTTACCAGCCCAACTTGTGTACGAGAGATTGAGGCGGCTTATGACGTGAATATTACTGGTATGTTGTTTGACGCTATTGAGAAGCGTCTTGCTGCTGGCAAAGGAGCCTAATTTCAATATGCAAAGCTTGCAGAATTATCTACTTATTGCGTCTCCAAGCATGGATGATCCGTATTTTGCTCGAACGGTCACTTATATTTGTGAGCATAATGAAAATGGTGCTATGGGACTGATAATCAACCAACCTGTGGGCATGAAGCTAAAAGAGTTAGTTGAACAGATT
Source organism: Flavobacteriales bacterium (assembly GCA_051276225.1). GTDB lineage: Bacteria > Pseudomonadota > Gammaproteobacteria > Enterobacterales > Alteromonadaceae > Paraglaciecola. The sequence goes on along the minus strand of JBNMPD010000247.1, from coordinate 1,418 downwards.
GACGATAAGGCTGAAGTGATTGATGAAAAAGCTGAAGACATCATTTTAGCTGGTGGCCCGGTTAGCCAAGACCGTGGTTTTATTTTACACACCTCACAACCTGGCTGGGCTTCAAGTCTCACCATGACCCCTGAAGTTATGGTAACTACTTCAAAAGATATTATATCTTCGTTGGGCAACAAAGATGCACCAGAAAAATCTCTGATCATGCTCGGTTACGCTGGTTGGACAGCTGGACAGCTAGAGGAAGAGATCCAAACCAGTTCATGGTTAATGGTAGAAGCCGATACTGAAATTTTATTTGATACTCCCATTCATAAAAAATGGGAAACTGCAGTGCAGCGCTTAGGCATTGATGTGTGGCAGCTTGGTCCAGATATCGGTCACGCCTGATGTATGCCCACTTATTGAAGATCTTATCTAATGGATACTCTCGATATGATATTTTTATATGAGTGAACAAGGTCAAAGAACCATTCTAGCTTTTGATTTTGGTACCAAAAGCATCGGTGTTGCAGTAGGGCAAGAAATCACAGGCACTGCTTCTCCACTGAATGCTATTAAGGCTGTAGATGGGATCCCTAACTGGGATATTGTCGAGAAGTTGTTCGCCGAATGGTCTCCACAATTGGCGGTGGTAGGTTTACCGCTGAATATGGATGGCTCCAGTCAACAAGTCACCTTTTCTGCTAAAAAATTCGCTAATCGCCTCAATGCTAAATATAAAGTTGCAGTTGAAACTTGCGACGAACGTTTAACCACAGTCGATGCTAAAGCTCGTTTGTTTGAATTAGGCGGCTACAAAAAACTCGATAAGCAAAAAGTGGATAGCGTATCAGCCTGTTTAATCTTTGAAAGCTGGATTGAAACGCAGTATTAAAAGCAATTGTGAGCTTACCACTGTATTTACTGCTACCTAAGGTAAATATTAGGGCGTTTGAAACTCTGAGGTAAAGGAGCACCGCGCGTAAAGCAAAAAATATAAGGTAAACGGTGATTTAGAAAATCTAAGTTTTTCTGCATTCGTTTATCTATTTCTCCTCCTTTACCTCATTGAACTGTATGGATAGGTGTCTTTAGATTTTAGCGTTTTGAACTATTTTCAGTTTGTGCAGTGAGGCACTTCTTGCAAGGTGCTCACTGTACTTCAGGGATTTAAAGACCTATTTTTTGTCGGCTTTAAGTTGTTCTATTTCTGTCCATAGCTTTTCTGCTTCGGCGGTAAGCATCGAGTAGGTTTTGATGTCGCCTTTTCGCTGAGCAAGCATCGCATCGGTAGATTTTTGATCATAAATTTTACGTAATTTCTTGGCTGGATCTGATTTTAGAAAACCGAACATATTTTTCTCTTTATAAGATGAGTCATGATCATAGATTACTATGTTCTGGCTTAAGTTGATCAGTTTTTTCTCAACTGA
>JBNMPD010000246.1:0-4298 GCA_051276225.1 Flavobacteriales bacterium | reverse complement strand
CGAGTTCAGGTTGTTTAAATAATAGAGGTTTAGAGCACCAATTCCAGAAAAGGGTCATAAAGCGATTTAGTGACGTGGTAACGTTTTCTATTTTGGTGCTCAGAGAATTCGTGTAAGTCAATGATATGAATATACGCGTTTGGCTTTGCCAAATAACGATTATTGTTCGATACACCTTTGTAGTGAATGATTAGTTTTTTTGCAGCGGTTGTTATATTTGTTCAGATACGTGTGTTTTTTCAAGAATAACATCTAATCCTAAAGTTTTAAGGGTTAAACACTGTGCTCTTTTTTATTCTTTTTTTTGAGAGCCTTAAAAAGTATCCAGCAGCATAAAATAATAAATCAAAAAAGCTAGCCATCAAAAGGCCACTGCTTAATCCCCATATTAATGCCTGTGGGTTAATGAAGATCATGTAACTATATTGAGTTAATGTTTGTTGGAAAACCTTACTATCATGAAAAAATAAGACATGTGCCGTTGTCATTAATGCCAATTTTTCAAGGGCTCTTTGCTCTGATTTAAGATGACTAACACGATTTGAAATAAAGAGAATATTAGTGGCGTCGTTTTTGAAAACAGCGTCATCACTGCTTTTATAGTGATTGATCAAATTTTGAATATTGCCCTCAAAATAACGATCTACGGTTTGTTGATACCCTGCTAAAACATCTAAGACTTCGATTAGATGGGCATCAATTCACTTGGCATACTGATTTACCACGGCAGGGAGCTGAATACCTATCAGTAAACCACTACAAAACAATATAATTCTTAAATAGTCCGCACAAAGTTTTATCATTTGTATACTCATAAACTACCAACCATACCTTTTACGCATTAAATTGGCTTGCTGGTAAGTGGATGAGCTTCTATAGTAAACAAAAGATCTGGGGTGGGGATATGTGTTTGTTAAAATTAATTTATAAAGTGTCTATGTTATTGGCCATGTCGTCTAGCGGATTGTTACAGGCACAAGAAATACAAAGCCAAACTGGTAAAACAGAGATGAGGGTTCAAAGCTGTCCACAAGAATTTTATACCTTACCCATTTACCCGGATGCTAAACTCTGCCAATTATTTGCTGGAGAACTGCCGGCAAGCATGTCTTATTTTGCCGTCAGTGATCAACAAACTGCAAGGGCGTTTTATGTTGAACAACTGGGCCAAGCCGAGGATGAAAAAATACTTCATGGCCGTATTGTGTTGCAATATTCTAATGGTCAAAAAGTGCTGGTGATATCCAAAGATGGTCAAGGCAGTCAAATAGATATCCTCATAAAATCTGCAGGCTAGGATCAGCAAAATCAAGTCAAAATACGCATTAATCTAAAACATATCTGAAACCAAAAAGCTAAAGTCTTATTTTCATCTCTATTGGCACTTTTTTTGCTTTGTCCAACACATGACTAACACTGAGTCAATGTTTTGACATTGGCTTTTGGAGATACCGTGGAACTAGCAATTGTATTGATGATGTTACTGATCATCGTAGCTGTGGGCGCAATGAAACTTTATGAACCAAGCCTAGCATTTCCGTTTAAAAAGAAAAGCAACTTGTTTACACCTGTTGAACGAACCTTTTTAGCACTTATCGAAGAAGCGGTAGGCAATGAATTCCGTATCTTATGCAGAGTGAAGATGAGCGATATATTAACTATTCATCAAAAAACAGATAAAAAAACCAGCAAAAATGCCGCTTCACGTGCAAGCAGTAAACATCTGGATTTTGTGCTTTGTTCCAAAGAAGATATGTCACCTGTCATTGCCATTGATTTAGTGCGTAACACTGGCAAAGATGGTTATAAGAGTCAGCGTGATTTTTATGTAAGCGGCGCTCTTGATGCGGCGCATATACCTCATGTTAGGATCAAAGTACGTTCTGGTTACAGAGCACAAGATATTAGAGAATGTATCCAATCTAAGCTCCCCAGAGTGAAGTTAAAGCAATTAAACGCACCAACGCCACAAAGCGGTGGCAAGTTGGCAACTGAATTTGCTAGGCAAACTAAACCTACACGACCTATTCAAACCAATAAAACGGTAACCAGTCGTCCTGCAGCAGCCTAATATCAAATATATAAAAAAAGCCCCTTAGATATTATTCTAAAGGGCTTTTTTATAAGTGTTTCATTTTTATAAGTACTTCATTATGAGCACTGCATAAAAACTAACCTTTGACAAATTCAACACCCATGGCGATATCAGCACGAAGACCGTCTAACATTGCGTTCTTAGCGTTTTCTTCAAATTCACTCAACTCACCATAAGATAATATTTCTTCTATGCCGTTTTTACCTAAACGGACTGGGTGAGCAAAAAACGCAGCGTCATCACTATTGGTTTCAACATAAGTGTATTCCACTACATTTTCACCACGCATTGCATCAACTAAAGATAAACAAAACCTCGCCGCGGCCTGACCCATAGACAATGTAGCTGATCCTCCACCAGCTTTTGCTGTGACTACTTCAGTACCAGCATTTTGGATACGATCAGTCAAACTTGCCACTTCTTCATCAGTGAACTCCACACCTTTAACTTGCGATAAAAGTGGCAGAATAGTGGTGCCAGAGTGTCCGCCAATAACAGGAACGTGCACATTGGCTGGGTTTAGTCCTTTCAAATCGCCCACAAAAGTTTCTGAACGGATCACATCAAGAGTAGTGACACCAAACAATTTATTTTTGTTGTACACACCTTTGGCTTTTAACGCTTCTGCTGCAATAGCAACAGTTGTATTGACTGGGTTAGTGATAACACAAGTACAAGCTTCTGGGCAATTGTCTGCAATGGCATCAACTAAATTTCTAACGATACCTGCATTAATGTTAAACAAATCAGAACGATCCATTCCTGGCTTACGGGGAACGCCAGCTGGGATCAACACAATATCGCAACCGATTAAGGCATCAGCTAAATCATCTTTTCCGTAACCTTGTACCTTTACATCAGTAGGTATGTGGCTTAAATCCACCGCTACACCCGGAACCACTGGGGCAACATCATACAAAGATAGCTCAGAGCCTGCTGGTAATTGAACTTTTAATAATAATGATAACGCTTGGCCGATACCACCGGCTGCACCTAATACGGCTATTTTCATGATTCTCTCCTGTGAAAAGCTTTCTGCTTTGCAATAACCAAAGCTAACATGGGTTGTAAAATAAATAAGATTTTAAGAACCAGATATTATACTAGGGTCTTGCTCGATTTAATAGCCAGCTGTGTTTTATCACATTTTTACGTTTATTGTTTATGCTGGCAAATTGCTTAAATCTAAGCAATACGGCAAGATACAACCATTGATTCAACTAACTAGTTGCTTATGGCTACCATTAAACAAGACGCACTAATCAAAGCATTCAAGGGCATCCTTAAAACGGAAAGTTTTGGATCCCAAGGCGACATTGTCGATGCACTAAAAACCCAGCAATTTGATAATATCAGCCAGTCCAAAGTATCCCGTATGTTAAGTAAGTTTGGCGCAGTTCGCACCCGTAACGCCCGTGGTGACATGGTTTATTGCCTGCCTCCGGAATTGGGTATGCCTACAGCAAAGAGCCCTCTAAAACAGCTTGTACTGGATATTGTACATAACAATGTGATGGTCATTATTCGCACTAGCCCCGGTGCAGCGCAGTTGATTGCTCGTTTATTAGACTCCTTAGGCAAAAAAGACGGTGTGTTAGGGACCATTGCCGGCGATGACACCATTTTTATTGCGCCTGCTGATGTCAGTAATATCGAAGATACTCGTAAGCGGGTCGAGGCATTATTTGAAAATGTATAAAAAAAATCTTGGTTTTGCTTTCAATATTTTTGCGTTAGGGCTATTTTTCCCCGGCATACTGCTGACCATGTTTACCTTTAATATGGAAATGGCCGCTAATCTTAGCGGTTCGGTCCTTACTTCGTCTTTGATAGACAAAGAATTGTCAATTATGGCTACTATTAACGAACTATGGGAAGACCAACGTTTGTTAGTCGCTGCGCTGATATTTGCATTTTCGGTGTGTATTCCACTAGTAAAAACAATATTGGTCTGTGTTGCTTACTTTACTCAATCACTGCAAGTTGAAAGAAGACTCATCAACTTTGTGGGTGCCATAGGCAAATGGTCAATGGCAGACGTGTTTGTCATCGCTATCTTACTATCTATAATGTCTACCGATCATGCGGATACCAATAGTTCAGAACAATTTAGCGTGTTTGGTTTTAAGATTGCTTTAGATATCAGCACTCAAACGTTATCTGCTGCAGGTGAGGGGTTTTATTACTTCACTGCTTACTGTTT
>JBNMPD010000245.1:0-4304 GCA_051276225.1 Flavobacteriales bacterium | reverse complement strand
ACTGCTGATGGTTGGGTTTGGTATCAAAATGGGTCTCTTAGGTTTACATTTTTGGCTACCCAAAGCACACCCTGCAGCTCCGATACCAGCGAGCGCGATACTCAGCGGTTTGATGGTAAAATCAGGCTTAATAGGCATGATCAAGTTTATGCCCTGTGAACCAACATATGATCTGGTTACAGCCAAGAGCTTGATTATTATTGGACTATCAGGCACCTTTTTGGGGATTTTATTGGGTATGTTGCAACGCAATCCTAAAGCGTTGTTAGCCTATTCAACGATTAGTCAAATGGGGCTTTTAGCGGCGTCATTCGGTATATTTATGCATCAACCGAGTGATTGGATGTTACTCGCAATTGTATTTTATTGTTTACATCACGGTTTTGCCAAAGCCGCCCTATTTTTGTCTGTTGGCACCATACCACTTATGGCGGGCTCCACATGGCAACGTGCAGCAGGTATCGGTTTTGTAATGTTGCCAGCACTGGCCATTATGGGTCTACCGTTTCTTTCCGGCGGCTTTGCTAAAACACTATTGAAGTCTACTTGGCAAGACTATGCATTGCTCTCTACACTATTATCAATCAGTGCGATTGGCAGCACATTGCTGATGTTGAAGTTACTGTATTTGGCTCGCCAAACTGCACTAACGTGTGAACTACCCAGTGTTAAACACAAGAAACTAGCGATACCTATTGTCGCTACGTTAGCCATAATGCTTGCATTACCATTCATATTCCATGATATCCCAGGTAAAGCATTACCCAGTTGGCAAAATATGATGACTCTAACTTGGCCAATTACACTCGGACTATTAGTTTGGATGTTGTTGCGAAAAGTTAATGTAGAAAGTGACATACTCGACCGTTTTAGCGAATTTAGTGAGCATTGCAAAGACTTTTTTCAAGGTCAGAGTCAAAGCCAAAATAAAGCTCATAATCAGAGTCAGAATCAAACAGCCCAGACATTTTTCGTCATGATAACTGAGTACAACTATATAAATATATGGAATAACAAAAATAGGACCGTTGTCACATGGCGAAATAAACTATTAAGCTGGCACATCAATCAGTCAATAGTCATGGTGGGATTAGCGATGATGCTTGCAGCGACTTTGCATTGGGGCTGATAAAGATGAACCTCAATACGATTTTGTATACGAAGACAAAATCGTATTGAATGCTCTAATTGAGGTTTGAGGTTTGAGGTTTGATGATCAACCTTTAATTTTTGTCTTTTAACTGGTTATTTAAACTAGGAAAAACCCAATTTCCGGAAATAATTTCCGCTCTTGGACGATACATTCTGACGTCATAATTCCAGCCCTCAGTAATGTGTAGATAATTTTGCTTATTTGGATCGCCACCAAAATGAATGGTGTATGAGCCATCGTCGCTAGCTTTAGCTGTCAGGTTATTAATACTATATGAATTATATTGATTCGGTTCAAAGAACCCGTCTTTGTTGTAAACACTAATAGACCAGAATCCATCAACAGGAACATCTCTCACAGTAAGTGAATATGCGCCAATGGGTAATTCAGGTTGAACGTTCAAATAGAATGTTTCAGATTCAGGTAATCCTCCCCAGCCATAAGCTGTAGCGATCAAATGACGCACTTTGTTAACTTGAACCTGTGAACCGAAAGTATTAATCACATCAGGTAAACCAGCCTGAAGTTTCATCAACGTTTGGGTAGTTGCTTTAAGGCTTCTGCTATCATAATTGTCATGAATAAATAATTTAGCTGACTGACTTTGGACCGAAAGTAAATCTTGCAGGTTATTCGCAATTTTAATATCAGCGGGATCAGCGGCATTGACCAATATTCGAATAACAAGCAGCACAAAAGGGGTATCAAATTCATCTAAGGTCAGAGTGTGTTCACCCGGCCCATGAAAGATTTTATTTATATAATGGTCTTGATTAACAATCGCAGCTGACATGTAGCGCCCCCCAGAATCGGGCATTGAAAATGACGCACCTTGGCTTATGTCAATAACCGCTGAACTATACAAAGTATCTCTGTTCATTCGTCGTGAATTTTGTTGATCAAGAGGTATGGGGTGGCGAACATGTCCCAAGTTGTTAACACTGCCACTTCGCATTAGAACGCGATCAAAATGAAAGGCTGTTTTAGCTCGCACATAGTTCAACACATTCACTTCCTTGTTAGGTTCTTGAGCTTGCATGTTACCTGCACCGAACACTAAAAAAATAGCGACTAACGAACTGATAGACTTAGCTGTCAACAATGAATTCATGCGTAAAATCCTTTATTTTAAACTTGTTATTTAACGAAATTTTGTCAGAAGCTATTTTAATTACTGACTAAGACTGTTAAATGTTACAAAATAGTCCCCATTCAGGGAGAACCCTAAAACTACTCAAACAAAAAGCAATTTAAAACTAATTAATACCAACACATTACCACCGAAAAATTCAGCTTTACTTCCAAGCTAAGTTCCACTTTTAACACCAAAAAACACTCCAACCCCACTAAAAACCAGAGTTGCCACTGCAATTATTGCACATGCTACGAATGGGTTTACGTCAAGAATGGTGAGTGTAAAACCTGCAACTAATGCGTCTATGCTTGTTGCTATAGCGTGCGTAAACATCACTTTGTGAGTGATGTTTACGCTGTCTTTTGTAATCTTTTTCTCAAAATTATTTTCAATTACTTTTTCAATGTTTCCTGAAAAAAACTCAAAAATAATTTTACTGCCTATTAAAAACAGAAAATAAACACTATCCAAGGGGCATAGGCTTCAACCCAGCCAAACACTTCTCTACCACCTAAGTAGCCCATCAACGGCATTATCCCTTGAAAAAAACCAAATTATAGTCCTGCCATAATGCTAAGGGATGTTGTTTTGTAGATAAACTTTGAACCCAGCCCGATTGATACTGCAAACGCATCTATGCTTAATGCCAACGCAAGAATTATGACTTTAATCACCTTTATAATCCCTAATCAATGCACCATTTTTAAAACCCGACAGTAAAAACTAAGAGTCGAAAGACTCATATTAAAAGATAAAAAACTAAAATAAGTATTACAAATCAAACCACGTTTTTAACACTGCATAAACCTTGGGGTCGCTTAACAGTTGCATATGGTTAGTATTGGTGCCGATCCATTTTCGATTATCAGGAATACATAAATTAAAGTCTGGGTCTTGATGCTCACCCAATGCACTTTGGATCCTCACAAGCCCGTCACCTAAAGAGTAATTGATACTTTCTTTAGCACTGCTTGCTACTGCAAAACACTGAACAGTATGGGGTAAAGGCAAAGGTAATCGTTGATCACCATTAAACTCAAAACGTTCGGTAGTATGCCAATCCGATTCCTGCACATTACCATAACGTAAATCTGTGATACCGGAGCTACGCACTTTCACTAAACGTGCAAACGGCACTGTGTATGAATGCGCACCTAAAATCAAATCAATCCAGTTACCGGCTTTCTCAAGCGCGGCCCCATGATGTGGTGTACCTAAAAAAACTAATTTATTAAGCATTTCAGGCCACTTGTGGCCACTATTTTCTGCCACATGAAAAGCACTACGAGAAACCAATCCTCCCATGCTGTGGGCTAATATATTAAGGTCTAACTTTTTATCTGTTAAGTCGACTAAAGACTGCAGCAGACCTGCAAACTGTTTACCGTTTTCAGAAATATGTAGCCCAGAATTGTAATGTAGATAAATAGCTCCCATACCAAACTTTTTTGCCAACTCAGCGCCATGATCATGACCTTCTCGGCACCACTGTACGTCATTCATGCACAGACCATGTAGCATAATCAGCAGCTTACCGTTACTTTGATTGATAACGTCTGAAAGTTGTTCATTATTAAGAGTGTGACCATCTATTCTAAAATGCATGGGAATAGCCAAAGAATTATCACTAGCAAGCAGATAATCACCCAACACTCCGTTTAATGCCGCCAGCAAAGTTTGTGTAGAGGTTGAATCAGGTTGAGAAGCTAAAGTTTTACTTATCGACGCTAGTGGTGCATCAATACTTTTACCCACCAATTCTGTCACATTGCGAATGTTGCGATATACCAATCCACTTATACCTGAGAGCCGTTCTTTTTCAGATGCAGATTTTAATGCAGAAAGTGGACTGACACGTTTATGCATTGATTCAACAATGTCAGTAATAGCTAATACTGCTTCAATGGTTAAACGACCCACACCTTGTGTTCTGGAATGAACTGTTTTCGCAGAGGAACCCTGACTTTTATCTTTGGGACTAGCGTTCATAGATATCTATCTAAATGCATAATAAGG
>JBNMPD010000244.1:0-4345 GCA_051276225.1 Flavobacteriales bacterium | reverse complement strand
TTATTGACTTGTACGATAGTATTCTTAATAGATCTATTAGTTGAATTTATTATTTTAATTAAATTACATTTAGTAAATTTATATCGCTAACAATATTATTCATCATTAAACCTTAACTATTTAGCCTATCAAGCAGAAAACGCTCCAAAATTTTGATTAATACTCTACCTTTATCGCTTAAAAAATCAGAACATTAAAATCTTATAACGTCAGTAAACAGGAAGTTAAAAACAACTAAAATGCACCCACAAGCCAGCTTCAGTCAAATCAAGTCTAAATTTAAAGATGCGGATGTAAAATATTACGCTCAATACTATTTTTAATTAACAAATAACAAACAAGACGTTTACTTTTAACCTATGTTTTGATGATGCACAGGTCTAATGAGTTTATTTTTTAAGCGATTGTTTTTACAGAGATTCATTTTCACCCTTTGATTTAAAAATTCAAAAACAGATTATATTCCCCAGCATAATAGAGAACACATAATGAAACATATACTACCCATACGTTTTCAACCTTCTGCGGTATCAAGCATTGTTGCCTTATTTTTTGCACTTAGCAGCCCTTTGTCTTTTGCTCAAGAAGCAGAACAAGAAGGTCGCCTAGAAACTATCACTGTCACCGCCCAAAAAAGAGCGCAGAATCTTCAAGAAGTACCAGTGACAGTCTTTAATGGTCTAATAATCTTGTAGAGGTTTATAGCTTAAAATAAACCATCACTAAGGATAATTATGACTAGAAAAACCAAAGTCCTACCAACTCAAGCTTTTCTATTCGTGGTGTAGGTACTTCATCACAAAACTTTGGACTTGAATCTTCTGTTGGTTTGTACGTAGACGGTGTATATCGTGCTCGTCAAAACTCAATGATCAATAACTTGGTAGATGTTGCCGCAGTTGAAGTATTACGTGGCCCTCAAGGAACACTTTTTGGTAAAAACACCCCATCAGGTGCAATATTAGTTAGCACGGTTGCTCCTAGTCATGACGGTGATGATGGTTTTGTTGAAGCAACTGCAGGTAATTATGGTTTAGTTAACCTTTCAGGAGCCATGTCTTTTTCGGCTATTGATGATGTTCTTGCATTTCGCGCTACCGTATTCAGTAGCTCAAGAAATGGCACAATCAGCGATGTTAATTTAGGTCAAGATACACTTAATGACAGAAATCGCTGGGGGCTCGTCTACAAGCTTTGTACACCCCTAATGACGATGTCACGTTAAGAATGATTGCTGACCATTCTGAAATCGATGAAATATGCTGTGGCGCTCCAGTGCAGCTTAAAAATGACAAGTTGAGTGCTGCCGGCGCACTCGGCTCTTATCTATTTCTTGGCAGTCCACTTTTCGGTGCCACAATACTTCGTGGTGAGAACTTCTTCGATAGGGAAGTTGCACTTTCTCTGCTACCTGTATCGACCATAGAAGACACAGGCATATCGGCTGAATTAAACTGGGATTTAGACGACAATTATACATTTGTATCTATATCTGCTTATCGCGCCTTTGATTCATATGATGAAATTGATACAGATTTTATTGACGCAGATTTGTTTTTCACAGTAAACGATGCCGAACAAAACTAATTTTCTCAAGAGTTCAGATTGGACTACACCGATGATAAGTTAAATTATATTTTGGGTGCATACTGCTTCGCGCAAGAAATTGACCTTGTTTACAACATCGATACTCAATCTCAATTTAGTACATTTTTTGATGTGGCTGTATTACCAGCTCTGCAAGCGTCTTCTTTAGCTGGAATATTGGACGGTCTTAATGGCATAAGTGCTCTGACGGGTGGATTTATTGCTCCTCTTGCACCGGGTTCGGGTGACGGATTCAGTTTTACTCAGTTAGCTCAACAAGAACATTCAAGCTATGCAATTTTTGGTTAATTCGATTATCAACTTACTGATGAATTAACGCTTACAACGGGTATACGTTACACCGAAGAAGAAAAAGACTTATCCACCATTTACCGTGAATTAGATCCTACGGGCCAACAACTTATGCATGCAGATTTTGGTGCAGCTGGAGCAGCGTTAGGTAATATTGGAGCAGCATTAACTGCTGGTAACGCAACTTCGGCCGCTGATTTACTAGCCATAGCGCCACTTCAGGTAGCTGATGGTGTTTATGCTTATGTGCAAGGTGAATTCAGCCATACAAGTGAAATCATTCTAGACGGAAGTAACGACCCATTTGCCATTCAAGAGTCATGCAACGTGGTTAATCTAAGGTTCTTCATGAACTTTGAACAAGCGGATGTGGATGTGGTTGTTTGGGCGCGTAATCTCCTAGACGAAGAGTACATTAACCGCACTAACTTCAATACACCTATTCAGGACGGTAAGTTAAATGCGTGCATGGCTGAACCCGATACTTTTGGCGTGACAGTTAAGAAACGTTTTTAATTAATATATTTCTAGTTAAATAAGTTTAAGCCGGTTTTTACCGGCTTTTTATTGTCTCGTAAACATCATTCGTCCCCCGCTAAAATAACTTTGCGCTAAATTGTTAATATCATCCTGCTTTATTAACATATAGCCAACCAGTCATTTACTTTACATCAATATTATTGATAATATAGCTGGTAGGATGAGTAGAATTATCGGCATGTACATCATACGGAAATCCACTCTTAATCATTTTTACTTAAAAAGCTAAAAAGGAATCGTCAATGAATAGAAATAAGATCAATACACTAGCGCAAACACGCGGAGTATTTAAACAAGCACTACTAGTTTCAGCTGTATTAAGCGCTCTATCTGCTACTTCCCTTCAAGCTCAAGAAAGCGATGCAGTTGAAGCAGATGATGGAGGCATTGAACGTATTTTTGTTACAGCGTCCAAACGCCAAACAGGTTTACAACAAACGCCTATCGCGGTAACAGTGGTTGCTGGTGAAGCGATTGAACGAACCAAAGTGCTCGATATAGGCGACTTACAAACACTTGTACCTACTTTACGAGTTACGCCACTTCAACGTTCAACCAATACTACCTTTTCTATTCGTGGTTTTGGTAACGGTGGCAACAATGTTGGTATTGAACCTTCAGTCGGCATCTTTATTGATGGTGTATATCGCTCACGCGCAGCGGCACAAATTGGTGATTTACCTAGACTTCAACAAATTGAAGTATTAAGCGGCCCACAAAGTACTTTGTTTGGTAAAAATGCTTCTGCGGGCGTAATCAGTGTTCGCACCGCATCTCCTTCTTATGATTTTGAAGGAAAAGTCGAAGCAGGTGTCGGTAATTACAACATGCGCACACTCAAAGCTCATGTTACAAATGGCATCACTGACAATCTTGCCTTTAGTTTATCAGCGGGTATGAACACGCGTGACGGCTTTACGCAAAGTATTGTGCCCGACGCCAATATTGCTGACTTAAATGACAGAGACCGTTTTAATCTTCGCGGACAATTTTTATATGAACCAACGGATGATGTGACAGTTCGCCTTATAGCTGATCACAGTGAAATCGAAGAAGTGTGTTGTACTGTATCTGCTGCTGTTGAAGGCCCAAGAACCGCTATAATTAGAGCTGCGGGCGGATTAGCTCTTAGTGCAGATGACCCCTTTGCTTATGAATCAGCACTAAATACAGCCCCTATTAATAACGTTGAAGATAGCGGTGTTTCTGCGCAAGTTGATGTTGATTTTGATAACTTTGCGTTTACCTCCATTACTGCATTTAGAACCAATGATTCATACTCTGGAAAAGGCAACACCGGTAATGACATCGATTACACATCATTAGATATCTTACGTAATGCCACAAGCACCGAAATTGAGACCTTCACTCAAGAATTTCGCCTAACGTCTACAGGCGATAATACCTTCGACTGGATGCTTGGCGCTTTCATCTTTTCAGAAGAAGTATTTAATGGTGAAGACTTAACCTTTGGCGATGATGTAAGAAGTTTCTTCGATATATTACTGGGTGCTGGAGGCCTTCCTGGTATTCTGGGCACCGTTGAAGGGCTATATCCCAATGTTCAAGCTGGCGATTTTTTTGCAGCTGGTCAAGCTGTCGATACTCATTTTGTTCAGCAAAACGATGCTTATTCTATTTTTGCCAACTTTGACTATAAATTTACAGATGCTTTAGTGGGAACCTTTGGTGTGAGTTATACCAATGATGAAAAAGAGATCACTATCGACCAAGTAGTGAATAACGATGTGCATGCGTCATTTGACTATCTCACTGAACCTACTGTTTTGGGGGTTCCCATAATCCCTGTCCTTACAGGTGGTTTTATTGCAGATGGTATGCCACCAGCAGTCGCTGAAGGCACAGCTAATGCCATCGTTGGAAATTTACAACTCTTACAATTTAT
>JBNMPD010000243.1:0-4368 GCA_051276225.1 Flavobacteriales bacterium | reverse complement strand
CTAGCGAGGCTTAACATGCCCAGCAATAATAGGTGTAGGGCTTATAACATCGGCGTTTTGTCCGCGATGTCTAAGTAAATGATCCATCACCACTAAAGCCATCATTGCTTCAGCAATAGGCACTGCTCTTATACCCACACAAGGATCATGTCTTCCTTTGGTAATCACTTCAGCTGTTTTTCCATGCACGTCTATGCTTTCGCCAGGTATACTGATACTTGAAGTGGGTTTTAGTGCCATATGCACCACTAAATCTTGACCTGTTGATATACCACCTAACACGCCACCAGAGCGATTTGAGGTAAATCCATCTGGGGTTAATGCATCACGATGTTCGCTGCCTTTTTGCTCAACAGTAGCAAAACCATCACCGACTTCTACGCCCTTTACAGCGTTAATGCCCATCATTGCGTGCGCTAAGTCGGCATCTAATCGATCAAATATAGGCTCGCCCAAACCAACGGGCATATTAGTAGCCACCACAGATACTTTTGCCCCAATCGAATCACCTTGCTTTTTAAGGTCACGCATATAGGCATCTAAGGCTTCTATTTTACTCTCATCTGGACAAAAGAATGGATTGGTATTAATAAACTCGTAATCAACAGTTTCAACTTTAATCGGCCCTAACTGCGACAAATAACCATGAATTTCAACACCATGTCGTTGTTTGAGATATTTTTTAGCGACACCACCAGCGGCAACACGAATAGCCGTCTCACGCGCAGATGAACGACCACCACCACGATAATCACGCAGTCCATATTTTTGCTGATAAGTGTAATCTGCATGACCTGGTCTAAACGTATCTTTAATTTTTGAATAATCATTACTGCGCTGATCGTTGTTGTTGATCAACAGTCCAATACTGGTACCTGTAGTTTTACCTTCAAACACACCAGACAAAATCTTCACTTCATCTTCTTCGCGTCTGGCTGTGGTATATCGCGACGTGCCTGGTTTACGCCTGTCTAGGTCACCTTGTAAATCTTCTTCAGACAACTCTAATCCAGGAGGACAGCCGTCGATAATGCCACCTATGGCAATTCCATGGCTTTCGCCAAAGGTGGTGACGGTGAATAATTTACCGAAAGTATTACCTGCCATAATTTTAGGATCCTATTGTATTGCTATGTATCTTGTATAGAGGTAAAAATTACTCTAATGCAAACTTAATATGTTCAGTTTAATGGTCAACTGAGCGCCAGTACTCAACTAAATCGTTCTTGCATATGGCAAATACGCCGTGCCCACCATTTTCAAATTCTACCCATTGAATGGGTAATTCTGGATAACGGGAATACATATGTACTTCGCTATTGCCTACCTCAATAAACAACCAGCCAGTGTCCGTTAAATGGCTCGGAGCCTGACGTAATATATGATCAACTAAATCTAATCCATCTGGTCCTGCTGCCAATGCCAATTCTGGTTCGTGATGAAATTCATCTGGCAGGTCACCCATATCTTCTGCATCCACATAAGGCGGATTACTCACAATCAAATCATACTGTTGACCTTGCAAGGCCTCCATCAAATCAGAATTGATAGGATAGACTCTATGATTCAATTCATGCTCTGTGATATTCAATTCTGCTACATCAAGAGCATCTTGACTAATATCCACAGCGTCTACCTGAGCCTCTTCAAATGCATAAGCCAAAGCAATAGCAATACAACCTCCACCTGTGCATAAGTCTAATATATGCTGAGGTTCGCTATCGCCAATCCACTCTTCGAAGTGGTTTTGAATAAGCTCCGCAATAGGTGAACGAGGTATAAGAACACGCTCATCCACAAAAAAGGGCAGATCGCAGAACCACGCTTGATTCGTTAAATAAGGGACCGGAATGCGCTCTTGCACGCGACGTTTGACTATTTCAATGATTTTTAACTTTTCTGCTTTTGTTAAACGACTATGAAACAATTGATCACCGGTTTGTAGTGTCAAATCTTGATGCAGGTGCAAGAGCTGCAAAACTAAACTAACGGCTTCGTCCCAAGGGTTATCTGTGCCATGACCATAAAACAACTCAGCCTGATTAAAACAGCTCACCGACCACCTCACTATATCCAAGATAGTGTGCAAGTCTTCTGTTATTTGTTCAGCGTCTATTTCGGAAAAAGTATCTGTGGTCATTTTATCGCTTAATAAATATAGGTCCGCAGACCTTGAATACATACTCTCTGCTAGCAAATTTTGCTATGCTAATTAAATAGCAGATATGTACTTGTAATGAATGAAAAACACGCCGTTTCACCAAAAAACTAAAACAATAAATCATGAACCTGATCTATTTAAGGATGAGTTCAAAGATATAGCGCCAATTAAGCAGGACAAAATACCGCCTCAGCGCTTTTCCATCAAGCAGAATTCGGGACTTAAGCAAAAAAACAACAAAGATTTAGCAGAAATTAAAAAAGCTGCCGCTTCATTTGAGTTTTCAGATGGTTTTGAAGGTCATTTTGATATCGACCAACCGCTCAGATATGTGAAACCAGAAACAGACAGCCACGAAGTCAAACGCCTTCGCCGAGGTGATTATCCACCGGATCTTATTCTCGACTTACACGGTGTTAAAAAAGAAGAAGCCAAATACGAAATTGCGGCACTTATCCATGTGGCACAAAAAAAACATGTTTATTGTGTGTCCATCATGCATGGTAAAGGCACTTATGTGCTGAAAAAATCGATCCCTAATTGGTTGATCCAACACCCAGCTGTGATGGGTTTTCATCAAGCGCCAAAAGAATGGGGGGGACAAGCAGCATTACTTGTCTTGATAGACTTGCCGTTGCATCACGCAAAGTATTGAATCTAAGCTCAACTATTGGGCATTATTGTTTTCGAATAGACGTTTTTGGTGTCTATTCCAATAATTAAAAAGGATGCATTGATAGTTAATTTTAATTTTTTGCATGCAATGTTCAACTGGGCGAGGCTATGTTTCTAAACGACGTCGTTTCGCCTAATATGTTTTTAACGCAAATGGCAGAATGAGCATCATTTGCGGCATATAATATTTGATGCTGATGAAGTGGATATTGTGCCCAATTTGACTTCTGAGCCCCCTTGCCTAGTCGAGATTTGAGAACCATCGCCACCGCTGCCCTCGCTCCAATCTGGTTTTCATCACCCACTATGTTTTTTAGTTCAATAGATAAGTCTTGAGTATTTACAATATTAATATTGAGTTTATTTCGCAGTTCCTTGTTATCACCTTTAATCCCAAATCCAACTTTTTGTATATTTTGATTACACAATATAACCTTAGCCGAGGATACAGCGAACGGAAACCTAGTGGGGAATAGAAAAGCTTTAGTTGCTGTTGCAAGTTGGATCAGGGTGGGACCTGGACTAGTTTGCCCCTTACGAAAAATAGGCTTACTTTCAGTATCAAATCCCAGACAAACTTCAATTTCTAGCTCTTTTAATGCCTCAACCGCATCTAATTCGGTTTCGATAATGTCAATATTGGTAATGCTGAGACCAACATACACAGGCAATCTTCGTATCTGCTCTTTGGTAGGACGTTCCATGTTCAATTCCTAGAATTGTTTTATTTGTTGTTACCAGCTCCCGATATAAAAACCAACCTAAATTTTATATTCGATAGATAAAAGGCCAAAGGTTATTCACCTCAGAGATCACTGAGTACATCAGAAATTACTGAGCACATATAATACACAGAAAAAAGAATAGATAAATTTAACAAGCCCATAAAACATATCTTATATTTGACGACATCTCGACATAAAAACTGTTCTAAAACTTTATAGCTTATTGTTTCAACAGGTTTTTTATTATCGTGAATGATTATGTGATTCATAGACCAAATAAAACCCTCGGATCCCGAAACTTTCTATTTTTATGCTCTGATCAACACTACCGTCCATGGTTTGTTTAAACAAATACCTTTCGCATGACATGAATTTTACTTACAGCTGCAGAAAGTAAGTAAATGTGGCCGCATGATAGTAATCTTCATCCAATAAGCAGTTGAATTAAAATGGGTTTAGCTGATTTATTTAGGAATGCGAGCAACTAATTTAAGGGTGTTAAAAAGTAGGATTATCTCTTCGTACTCCTGCAGAATTCATAAAATAACAGGCGAGCCTCGATCCGAGGGTAAATCAAGAGCATCGGTTATGCCGACTAGGTGTTTTGGGTAGCTTCGCCATTACTTTCTTATTTCAACGCACCCGACACAGCAGATTAATGATCGCTTTCATCTTATGAACATGAACAAAAATCAAGCCTTAGACTCATTTCATGTTAGAAACATATAATTTGTTCAAACTCATTTCATGTTGGGAAATGCTGAGAGTTACATAGAAAAAGAACCTAGTTTATTCTTCTTACACTCA
>JBNMPD010000242.1:0-4416 GCA_051276225.1 Flavobacteriales bacterium | reverse complement strand
GTTATGAATTCACGAGCAAAATTATATTTGTGAATGCTTCGTCACTCAATTCAACATGGTTGCTGATGAACTCAGCAACAGATGTGTGGGAGGGTGGTTTAGGTAGCAGCAGTGGTGAATTGGGACATAATGTTATGGACCACCACTTCAGGGTTGGAGCTTCTGCCACAGTGGAAGGTTTTGACGACAAATATTATTACGGACGTCGCCCAAGCGGTTTTTATGTGCCGCGTTTTCGCAATTGGGGAACTGATAAACGCGATTATTTACGTGGTTTTGGTTATCAAGGCTCTGCGAGTCGCCAAGGCTGGAAACGAGATGTGGCAGAGATGGGCATAGGAGCCGACCTAAAAGATGCCATAAGCGAACCTGGTCCTTGGCAAATCGGCATGACCGCTTTTGGTGAAATGTTACCTGAACACAGCAATCGCATTTATTTGGATCCCAATAAAACTGATAAATGGGGACTACCGGTATTGGCCATGGATGTTGCCATAAGAGAAAACGAACTGCGGATGCGTAAAGATATGCAGCTGGATGCAGTCGATATGTTTGAGGCTGCGGGCTTAACTAACGTTCAAGGGTTTGAAAAAGAGTATTACCCAGGCATGGGCATTCACGAAATGGGTACAGCACGAATGGGCCGCGATCCCAAAACATCGGTACTTAACGCGCACAACCAGGTGTGGGATGCACTTAACGTATTTGTTACTGATGGTGCCTGTATGACGTCGGCATCTTGTGTCAATCCTTCATTGACCTATATGGCTTTAACAGCCAGAGCAGCAAGCTTTGCGGTAGATGAGCTGAAAAAAGGTAACCTGTAATTATGAAAAGACGTGATCTACTCAGAATGATTGCCGCCGCAACAGGTACTGCATTTGTGGGCTCTAATGTATTGGCTTACACAATCATGCCAATGCAGGACAGTAAAGACAGCGGTTATTCAAAAGACGACGTGGCGTTTTTTAATGAAGTGGGCGAAAGCATTATTCCCCGTACTGATACGCCCGGGTCAAAAGATGCCAATGTCGGCAGTATAATGGCCATATTATTGGCAGACTGTTATTCGCCAGCACAGCGTAAGGCCTTTAATGACGGCATTGTATCGATAAAGTTAAAGGCTAAGACTCGTTATGCTAAAGATTTTTTATTGCTAACACCTGAACAACGTTTAGTCTTACTTTCATCGTTAGATATAGAGGCCAATATACATAATAACAAAAAGGCCTTGGGCGAAACCCACATTATTGATGCTGGATTAGATCTGCCTCACTACTTTTCTATAATTAAACAATTAGTGTTGTTTAGCTTTTTCTCATCAGAAGTAGGCGCAACAAAAGTACTCAGGTACGTTGTTAACCCTGGTTCTTACGACGGCGACTTGCCTTATAAAAAAGGTGATAAAGCTTGGGCTACATAAAGGTTTGGTTTGCATAGTGTGAAAACACAAACTTGAAAAAAAATATTTAATTTTATATCAAAGAGGATGTAATTTAATGATCTTGATGAATAAAACTAGTCGCTTATGGTTGTTGATTGGTATGAGTACCGTCTTCAGCGGCTATAGTATCGCTCAAAACAAACGAGCGCAGTATGAAAAGATGGCTCAAAAAAGCGAAGTGTGGGTACCCGTGCCAGCCGTAGTATCTGCACTCGATGGACAAGCTCCCTCCGATGCGATAACACTGTTTAGTGGTAACGATCTGAATGCTTGGCAAGCTTTAAAAGGTGGTGAGGCAGCTTGGTCTGTGGAAGACGGGAGCTTTACGGTAAAACCTGGAAGCGGTGATATCAAGACCAAGAAAAGCTTCTGCGATATACAATTACACATTGAATGGAAAACCCCCACAAATGTAGAGGGGCTTGAAGGACAACAGCGTAATAACAGTGGCATTTTTCTGCAGCAGCGTTATGAAATACAAGTATTAGATTCATACAACAACCCAACTTATTCTAATGGCCAGGCAGCCAGTGTGTATAAACAAAGTATACCGTTGGTCAATGTTATGCGACCTGCTGGTCAATGGCAGTATTATGATATTATTTATACTGCCCCGCGTTTTGACGGTTCAACATTGAGCAAGCCTGCTTATGTCACTGTTATGCACAATGGGGTATTGGTGCAAAACCATGCTGAAATTCAGGGTAATACCGAATGGATAGGTGATCCAAGTTATAAAGCTCATGGTTGTGCGCCTTTGCAACTTCAAGATCACGGCAATCAAGTGAGCTTTCGGAATTTATGGGTAAGAGAATTAAACATTCAAAGTTAATTCGTTATTCAGTCTTTTTGACCAAAACCCATAATTTTTTTATTTTTATTGGGTTTTGGGCTTGTCCCTGATTTAACTCAATCTGTGCAGTATTAAATCGGTGATAACGATTTCTCCCGTTTTCTAAGCGCTATAAATAGCTTGAACGGTACAACATATGATTCGGTCTGCGTCTGCACTTTCTTGTAAAGCCGCTTTTATTCGTTGAGATACTTCAATGAGTAGGTCATCACCCACTTTATGGCTGTGTTTGTCATCGATTACATTGATTTCTTTGAGGCCATCTATGTCCATAAACGCAACAGCTAATGACCGATTGTGTCGCTGACATTTCGTCATGACTCGACTTAAAGGGTCTGTGAGTGAATACGGTTTGGCAAATTGGTTAACACCTCATGATGTACACAGTGTTCCCGTTGCCCTTGATAAACCTTTATCTGCATGATGTCTAATAATGGTTTACGATTTTGAAAACATATTTAAGCTATCTTTTTGAATGAGTAAGACTTGAATATGTGTGAATCGCGCGATTGATATTTAGTAACTAATGTGTGACCTCGCAAGTTTTCTATTCAAAGAGGGCACTGGCTGAAGCTGCTAACCAATGCCTAAGACAACTTACTTTTAGAGAGGCAATAGACGTTACATCATGTCTTCGCGCAGTACCCAAATGTTATATTCTGTGGCGCTAAAATGAGACGACCAACGTTCAAGAATTTTTTTCGCTTCTACCTCATCGCCAAGATGTTTGGCTAATACTGCAGCAAATGTGGTTTCAGGTGGCGCCATATTTGCCCAATTTTGATAGGGCACAGCTAGCTGCAAAATATCTCCCCCACTAACACTATCGGACCATATCCAATTAAAAGGCCAGCTCTTTTCCTTGGCTGCATCGCTAAATATTTTTTTATCCTGTTTGATTGCTGCCCTATGCCCAGACTTAACCATATATGACGTTACACCTACATACCGATATTTGACTTCTGGACCCCAATGACTGTTTTTAGTATCAATGACAGACATGTAATGCTCATAACTAGATACATATTTATCAACGTTCTTATTAAAGTCTTTTTGCGAATCGTTTTTAGAGCTCCACTTTAAGAATGCATCCATATCTGCCCAACTAAATCCAAAAGAACGCACAGCCAACTTGTCTAGCTGATTGCCCAGTACTGGTGAGAAAAATTGCCATTTGCGGGGTTCTTCGAGCATTTCTCTATACTTATTATGTTTTTTTATCCCATCCTGCAGATCCTCAGATTTACCATCCTTGGGTGTCATAACCCAGGTTTCGGATAATACTTGTGGTGCATGATTATCAGCATACGTAGCTGGAGAGACTAAAAGTAAACTTATTATGACTGGCATAACTACGTGTATGAAACAGTTGTTATTCATGATCCTTCCTTTTAATTAAGTTTTAAAAAAACCATAAGGGCTCGATACATCAATAGCAGTTGAATACAAAACTAACTATTACTGTCCTTAGATATCTATAGAAATGTTAGAATAGTTGAGATTTTATAAAGTTGCATAAGTTTATACCTATTTTATCTATTTGCTTAAATCCTAAAAAATAGTACAAGCTAAAAAAATCATTATTAAGCGTTTTATATCGGTTTAAATACCTAACCTTTTAACTCAATCTGTATCAGGTAGTTTGATAAGTTATTCATTGTTAAACATCAATCGGGTCAACATAATTCGCCCCAAATAATTAGATTATCAGCTGTTAGGGCTTTTTACATGCAAAGCTAATGAGTGAGAAAGTTAATAGTGTTGCTAGTACTAAATATTTCAAGCCGACCTCCTTGTTGCCAATTAATGCCCAAATAACAGGTTAAGTATTAGTCGCATATAATTGTTTATCGCAGCGAAGCGCAGCCAACTGTTGGCACCAAACTTATCTGAAATGGACAAAGTAATGAGTATTATTGATTAACGCTTATCATTTGAATACACCGATGTAATATTCAGTTGATTTTGACCAACAGAGAGTTATTTGATATGTGTAAGAAATGTCTCAATTCTTGCCACGCTATTAGCGCCAGCTCACCATATCCTGCGCCGATAATTGATGTAAAGTTATCCAGCCCTAAAGCACTAAAACTAGACGCAGATAGTAAACTAGCTGCGA
>JBNMPD010000241.1:0-4429 GCA_051276225.1 Flavobacteriales bacterium | reverse complement strand
AAGGTAATTATGAGTATTTGCGTTTAGCTGCTTATTTTATTGTGCCTATATTTATTTTCAGAGGCATTTTGAATTTTCTCGGTACTTATTCGGTTTCGTGGATTGGTAACCATGTGGTGATGCAAATGCGTCAACAATTATTTAGCCGCTATATTCACTTTCCTGTTGAATTTCATGACAACAACAGTACCGGTCAACTAATTTCTAAAGTTATATATGACACAGAGCAGGTTGCTAATGCCTCAAGTAAGGCATTAATAACATTGGTTCGTGAAGGTGCATTGGTTATCGGTTTATTAATTGCGATGTTCTATAAATCTTGGCAATTATCATTGATATTCATCTTGATTGGACCTTTAGTTGCTGTAATTGTGTCTGTTGTAAGTAAGCGTTTTAGATTAGTCAGCCGTCGTATTCAAGATGCTATGGGTGGATTAACGTCCTCGGTTGAACAGGTGTTGAAAGGCCACAAAGTAGTATTAATGTTTGGTGGACAGGACAAAGAAAACAAGTCTTTCGCTGACAAAAATAACAACAATCGTCAACAAAACATGAAATTGATAGTCGCTAGAATCCTCAGTGTTTCTTCCATCCAGGTTATTGCTTCCATCGCTTTAGCGGTGGTGCTTTACGTTGCCAGCACCCCGGGTTTAGTGGCAACGTTAACTCCAGGCGTATTTGTCAGTGTGGTGGTATTTATGACCATGCTCTTAAAACCCCTTAAACAACTTACCACCGTGAACAGCGAATTCCAAAAGGGCATGGCGGCGTGTGTAAGTATTTTTGAAGTGTTAGATCAACAGGTAGAAGTGGACAACGGCACGCAAAGTATCGAACGCGTAAAAGGTAAAATAAACTTTAAAGACGTAACGTTTAGCTACCCAAGTAAAGATGTTCCAGCACTAAAAAACATCTCGTTTTCAGTCAAACCTGGACAAACATTTGCATTGGTAGGACGCTCAGGAAGCGGTAAATCGACCATTTCAAGTTTGTTAACGCGTTTTTACGACAATCAAACGGGCGAAATACGCTTAGACGATACGTTATTAAGAGATATCCCACTAAAAGATTTACGTCGACAGTTTGCTTTAGTTTCACAACATGTAGTGTTATTTAATGACACCATTGCCAACAACATTGCTTATGGTTCAGAGGGTGAGGTGAGTCCCGAACAAATACTTGCAGCGGCTGAAACCGCTCATGTGATGGAATTTTTGGAACAATTACCAGAAGGTTTGAATACCATAGTAGGTGAAAACGGTTTTATGTTATCGGGCGGTCAACGTCAACGTTTAGCTATCGCCCGCGCTTTGTTATTGGATGCGCCAATACTCATATTAGACGAAGCAACGTCAGCACTTGATACAGAATCAGAACGACTGATCCAAGATGCATTAGACCGACTGCAGCAAAATCGGACTAGTATAGTTGTTGCCCACAGGTTATCAACTATCGAAAATGCCGATACTATTTTAGTGATTGAAGCGGGTGAAATTATTGAGCAAGGAAATCATCACAGTTTGCTGGCACAAAATGGTGCTTATTCACAATTGTATAATATGCAGTTTGGTGAGGAGTTAGTCGCCAAGTGAGTTGGGTTGACAACATGTGGTATTCACCGAGTTGGTATCACTGGCCAGTCATCATATTGTTATTACCGTTAACTGCGCTTTTTTGGTTATTGTCGGCGTTACGAAGAAAGCTATTTCGGCTGCAGATTAAACCTTCAACTGACATCCCTGTCGCAGTCATTGTAGTGGGTAACATCAGTGTTGGTGGCAATGGGAAAACACCGTTAGTGGTGTATTTAGCGCAACACTTGATTCAAAAAGGTTATCGTCCTGGTGTGTTAAGCCGAGGTTATGGTGGAAAAAATGCCAACTACCCTTCAACGGTTGAGCTAAGCAGTAAAGTGGATGTAGTCGGTGATGAAGCTATATTGATGCGGCAACACATTCACTGCCCCATGGTAGTTGACCCTATTCGCCCAAGAGGAGCGATGGAGCTAGTTGAAAAACACCAATGTGACGTGATTATTTGTGATGATGGTTTGCAGCATTATGCTTTAAACAGAGATATTGAGATTGTTGTAATGGATGGGCAAAGGCGTTGTGGTAATAAACTGTTATTACCATCAGGTCCGTTACGTGAAGGTTTGTGGCGTTTAGATACGGTTGACTTTTTAGTGTTAAATGGTGGCTCAGTTATCAAAGGTGAACATTTAATGTCACTGCAAGCTGGGAAATTAATAAACGTTAAACACCCAAATAAAAGTCTATTAATAAACGATCTCACTTCGCCCGTCACAGCACTCGCCGGAATAGGCAACCCACAACGCTTTTTTTCTTTATTAGAAAAAAAACAAGTTAAACTAAAAGATAAAATAAGTTTTGTCGATCATCATGTTTTTAGTAAAGCAGATATCCCTAGTAGTACCGTGATTATGACAGAAAAAGATGCAGTAAAATGTACCGAAATAGCACATGATGACTGTTGGTATTTGCCTGTCAGTGCTAGTCTAACCAGCCAATTTGAATCGCAACTTATGCAAAAATTAGAGCAAGTGGCTTCCGATAAAAATCAAATTAAGAGAAAATAATGGCCTTTGATAAAAAATTATTAGATATTTTAGCCTGTCCAGTTTGTAAGGGTAAATTGATATACCAAAATAAACAGGCACAGCTTATCTGTAAATTTGACCGCATGGTTTATCCAATTCGAGAAAATATACCCGTGTTATTAGAATCTGAAGCCAAACATGTGTCTAGCGAAGAAATGGAACAACTTTTAAAAAACGACTAGTATTGTTTGCTGGCGATTTTTTATTGAAGTGATTAAAGATGCTGAATAGATTAAAGAGATTGAAAAGATTGAAGAGATTGAAGAGATTAAAGTATGCAATTTAGTGTCATTATCCCTGCACGATACGCGTCCAGCCGCTTTCCCGGTAAACCTTTAGTAGAAATACACGGTAAACCTATGGTGCAACATGTTTACGAACGCGCACAAGAATCAGGGGCAAGTAATATTTTAGTGGCCACTGACGATGTCAGGATCGCCAAAGCGATTGATGATTTTGGTGGTAAATATTGTATGACAGGGTCGCACCACGAATCAGGCACAGAACGTTTGGCTGAAGTGGTTGATTTACAAAACATGTTGTCTCATGAGTTGGTCGTTAATGTGCAAGGCGATGAGCCTTTTATGCCTGCTGAAAATATCCTACAAGTGGCTGAAAATTTACATAATCACCAGCAAGCTGAAATGGCGACCTTAGCCGTTAAAATTACTGATTTAGAAGACGCTTTTAATCCTAATACCGTAAAGGTTGTGATGGACAAGCAAGGTTATGCTATGTATTTCTCACGATCGACCATACCTTATGATAGAGCGCGTTTTCTTGATTCAGATAGTATTGATGAGATCGGCGAATTTTATTTTAGACATATTGGTATCTATGCTTATCGAGCAGGTTTTATTAAACAATATGTGAATATGTCACCATCAGGTTTAGAACAAATTGAATCGTTAGAACAACTTCGTGTATTGTGGCATGGTGAAAAAATTCATGTCGAGCAAGCCAGAATTACACCGCCTATTGGCATCGACACACCAGAAGATTTAGCTAGATTGTTAGCTAATCAAACTTGAGGTAATTTTATGGCCACTGTTGTTATTACCGGAGCCAATCGCGGTATCGGTTTGGAATTTGTAAAACAGTATTTAGCTAAAGGTGACAAAGTCATTGCCTTGTGCCGCAACAATAGTGATGAGCTTAGCCAGTCTGGCGCCAAGGTGATCGATAAAGTTGATGTGAGTAACCCTGAATGTCTAGAAAAGCTATTACCAACATTGAGCGATTTAAAAATTGATCTGTTGATCAATAACGCTGGTGTGTTTGCTAATGAAAGCCTAGAAGATATGTCAGTTTCAACTCTTGAATACCAATTTAGAGTCAATGCTATGGGGCCTTTGATGGTGACCCACCTGTTGAGGAAGCAACTAGTTAAAGGGGCAAAAGTTGCGTTAATCACCAGCCGTATGGGCTCAGTAACAGATAATACCTCTGGTGGTTATTATGGGTATCGGATGTCTAAAACCGCATTAAATATTGCTGGTGTGTCGTTAGCTCATGATCTTAAAGAGCAAGAAGTTGCTGTTGCTTTATTGCACCCAGGTTATGTACAAACTGAGATGGTTAATTATGGCGGTGATATTTCTGCTGCGGAAGCGGTTGAACGTTTAATGCAGAGAATTGCAGAGTTGAATTTAAATAATACCGGCACTTTTTGGCATTCAAATGGTGAAGTTTTACCTTGGTAATGCAATACCAAAAGGTTGTTTGAGGCCAATATGGTATTGACATGATGGGTAAATTTCACTTTATTTTTTTTATTATGAATAACAGCAGTAATTGTTATGTTACCGC
>JBNMPD010000240.1:0-4450 GCA_051276225.1 Flavobacteriales bacterium | reverse complement strand
TATGCGGATCCGGAACACATCAATCGTGTTTCATATGGTTATCAGCACAAAGATGTAAAAAGCTTTTTTATTCAGCACTTGATATCTTCCTTTAAAGAAGATGCAGCGGTTGTAATATTATCTGCTAATAAATTTTCTGGTAAAACATCTTATGTTGCAGATAGTTTAGAAACAGTGCGATACAACGAGCAAGAAACTGCCATAAAAAGCATTTGTAGAGTTGCACAAGGTCACAGGAATAGACCATTAGTATTAACTGCTGATAGGGGAAGAGGAAAATCATCGGCGTTAGGACTTGCAGCAGCCGAGTTGATGATGGAAGGCGTAAAAACTATTAGGGTAACTGCACCACATATAGACAACACCGAACAGATATTTAGTCATGCTAAGCGAATGTTGCCGATGGCCAGTGTCACTAAAAATAGTATCACTTATCAAACTGGCAATCTGGGTTTTATACCCATTGATCAGTTACTCAACAGTGAAGAAAATACAAGTATTGTGTTGGTGGATGAAGCCGCCTCTCTACCTATCCATATATTAATTAAACTCGCAAAAAAATTTCCCAGAATTGTATTCAGCTCTACAGTATATGGCTATGAGGGGAGTGGACGCGGCTTTGAAATGCGCTTTATAAAACAACTATCACAGTTAAAACCTGATTTCAAAAGAATTCATATGTCACAACCAATACGTTGGTATAAACACGATACTTTGGAACAATTCTGGTTTAATACTTTGTTTCATAATAAGACACAGGACTCTGAAAATCTTGAGGCAGTAAACCAACAAATTAACTGTCGGCACATCTCAAAAACACAGTTAATCAAAGACAAAAAACTGCTCGAGTCTATATTTAAGTTATTAATCAACGCCCACTATCAAACGAGTCAAGATGATTTACAACGCTTATTGGATGCTCCTGAAGTAGAATGTTTTGTATTGACCGCAGGTACAACTTTGTTGGGTATGGCTCAAATAGTCAAAGAAGGGGGAAATTGTGTTGATGTAATTGCCGATAGTGTCGCTAACTGTACTAGGCGTGTAAAGGGACATTTAGTTGCACAAAATATTGCGTCGTCCTATAACAATAACCAATTCCTATTAGCCGAACAATGGCGTATTACCAGAATTGCGATCCACCCAAAACATCAACGACAAGGACTTGGAAACCGATTAATTAACTACGTAGAGCAACAGGGGAGACTGCAACATGTAAAGTTTTTAACCACATCTTTTGGTTGTAACAATGACATCCTAAGGTTTTGGTACGGTAATGAATTTTTGCTCGCTAAACTTAGTGCAAAACCTGAAGTTTCGAGTGGTGAACACAGCGCTATTTGTATTAAATCTTTGACAAATGAGGCATTAGAAATGGCAGTATCTATTAATAAAGAATTTCACTCAGAATTGCTTTATCAGATAGACAAAAACTTTCAATGTATGTCACAAGATATGCTTATACAAATTCTAGTGTCTGAATCTGCCACAGATCTAGGTGCATCGGAGAGTTTGGAAATACTGCGGCAATTTGCGATAGGAAATCGAGCTTACGCAACCTGCAAGCGTCTGTTAAAAGAGTATCTGCTAGTCAATCCTACTTGCTTGTTAAAATTAACAACACAGCAGCAAAACCTGTTGATTGCTGCTCTATTACAAAACCAGACAGATAGAGACCTTTGTACCAAATTTAGCTTGAGTGGCAAAAAGCAAATAGAAACAGCCTTAAAGACTAGCTTTGAAAAAGTCCTATCGAGTTAGTCACCAGTTGTTAATTTAAGACCTTTAAAATAGGCAATAAGCTAGAATAATCATCTGTCCATAAAACCTTTTGTATATGCATATCTATCACGGTTTGTTCATAAATTAACTTTGCTGACTGAGTCAATCGAGTATTGTTTGTCAGCACGACCCATTGGGTATCATGCTCTTTACCTTCACCAGGTGTATCAAATAACATAATCTGCACATTTAAACTTTTACTATGCTGCAAAATAACAGGTAATAATGCCAGATGCCGATTAGAAATATGAAGAGCTATAACACCTTGGGTATTGATATGTTGCTGATACAACAAAAACGCTTCATGAGTCATAAGGTGAGTAGGGATTAAATCACCTGAAAAAGCGTCAATAATAAGTAAATCAAATACATTTTTTTGCCCTGAATCTAACTCTGCTTGTAAAGTAACACGCGCATCTCCTAACTTAATTTCAACTTCAGCCTGTGTATTTGCTAGGTAACTAAAGTATCTGTTAGCAAAGTCGGATACTAGAGGGTTTAACTCATAGAAAGTATAGTGATCTCCAGTTTGACCATAAGCTGCCAATGCGCCGACACCTAATCCAATGATACCAACTTGTATTTGTTTGTCACTAACGCTCGAAAGCTCATCAATTACCATTTGCACTCCAGTACCAGGACGATAATAACTGGTAGGTATGGCTGTTTTAGACAGTGGCAAAGATTGACTACCATGTGAGGTAGTACCGTCAACCAGTCTTCTCTCGTTAATTTTTCCCTCACTTATATCCTTGACTGTTAGTATTCCATAAAAATTTCGGGCCTTGTCAATATCATATTGTTGATATTGATTGTTTAGACTAATAAAGGCAAATAACCAAACTATCCCGACAAGTACAATTACTGAAGCGAGTATAGAAAACTGTTTGTTGGCAGCAACATCAGCCTCATTAAAGTTGGCTTCAGTATGCTTATCTTTTTTGCTGCGCCATAATGAAACAGTAGCAAGAACAAATACGCTAAAAATCCCTAATGGGTATTCTAAGAATTCATCAAATAAACTCTTAGCAACAAATGACACTAGGAAGCTACCAAACACACCACCTGCAGATAAAATCAAATAAAATAAAGCTGTATTACCCAACTGTGGTTTAAGTGAGTTCAGTTCACCATGACAAATCATACAACCGCAGAATAAAATCAACAGGTAAAGTAATAATTGAGTCAAGATGTCAAATTGTCCGCCTATGAAATAGATTAACAGGGCAACAAATGACAACAACATAAATAAAGGCAGCCAAATATTTCTAACGTATATTGAAACATTGCTGAATACCAACACATAGGTTAGCAAATATAACGCTAAAGGAGCCAGCCAGAGTAAAGGCACTGGTGGCACATTTTGCGTTAATGCATTGGTAGTTGATACCAGCAGAATGACGCCTAAGGCTGACAACATGAACCACAACGTAGGTTTAAAGTAACCTACGTTTGGATGAGTAAGTGGTTCGGTTGAACAAGGTATATGTTTTTTATTTTGCTTAACAACTGTGAAGAAAATCCAACCAACAAAAAGCACAAAAAGCCAATAAATACTGGACCATAACTTAATTTGCAAGTCCAAAGGCATAAATGGTTCTATGACTAATGGGTAACTAATTAGGGCTAAGAAAGAGCCAAAATTCGAAATTGCATACAGCCTATAAGGATGCGTACCTTTAGTTTCACTAGTAAACCAATGTTGTAAGAGGGGTGTATTAGCTGACAAGATCAGGTAAGGAAACCCTAAGCCCAAAAAAAGTACTTTTAATACGGCCAAAGTAGGTGAACCATTTATAGGAATACTCTGGATGTCTGCTATATTATTAGGTAATAGAAATAAGCTGAGTAATAAACAAACTATATGTACAACAATTTGACCCTTCACTCTTAATATTTTGGTCAGCATGTATGCATATGAATAACCTACCAACAAAAAGAATTGAAAAAACAACATACAAGTTGTCCACACACTTGCGCCACCGCCAAACCAAGGCAGAATAATTTTTGAGATGATAGGTTGTATTTGAAAAACCAGGAAGGCACTAATAAAAACTGAGATGAAATATTGCATTAATTATTCGAGTATCGACTTGCTATTAAACATTCGTTGAGTTGATAAATAATTTTAATCAACAAAAAATGTGCATATATTACAAAAAAGCTCCCAACGGGAGCTTTTTAACTAAAGTCTTATGTTACGATTTTTCGCTTTTTCCTTGATATAAGGTTCCCAACTCCTAGCATTACGTGCTGTGGACTTGTCTTTTTTTGCTTCTTTCACGTGTTTGAAAGCCGCTCTAAAATCACCTTTATCGAAATTTGCTTGCATCATAGCTAGATGAATAGCACCTTTCTTGTCCGAGCCTCCATCTAAAGCCTTTTGAAGGGCAATGATAGCGTCGCTATATCTCTCCATGGCATAATACACCATACCCTGCTTTTGGTATAAATCAGGGTCAGAGGCCATTAACGCAGATTGTCCATAATAATCAGCTGCCTCACTGAACTCTCTGGCTTGTTGAAATGATGATGCAATACTAGTTAACATTCTTTCGTCTTTTTTAACTAAACCAGACTTAACATGCTTTTCTAATATTTGTGCCGACTTTATAGGTATATTATTCATTGAATATAGCTGACTGAGGGCTTTTATCTCCGCAGACTT
>JBNMPD010000239.1:0-4453 GCA_051276225.1 Flavobacteriales bacterium | reverse complement strand
ACCTTTTCTTAACATGAGGTTTTATCCAAGACCTACTGGTCACGTCTTAACCAGTTTTAGCATTCTTGAACGTGGCACAAAAAGCATTATCAAGATCGGCGATAAGATCATCTGGGTGTTCAAGACCAATTGAAAGACGAATGAGACCGTCAGTTACACCAAATTTCTCACGTAAATCAGCAGACACGCCTGAGTGTGTTGTGCTGCCTGGGTGACAAACAAGACTCTCACTACCACCAAGGCTGACAGCAGATTTGAAAATGGATAGGTTATTGATCAAGCGGAAGGCGTCTGATTTTGACACATCCAACACAAAAGAAAATGTTGAGCTCGGCCCTGAACATTGGCGCTTATAAACGGTTTGATAAGCTTTATCTGTGATGAAATCAGGATGCAGAATTTTTGCGGAGATGTAAGAATTGTCAGCAATCCATTGTGCCACTTTATGACCGCTATCAGCAGAACGTTGCATACGGATACTTAAAGTTTCGAGTGAGCGGGAAATCATCCAGCTGGTATGAGGGTCAAGGTTAAGGCCGAGAATGCCGCGTGTGGCACGAACTGGGCGCAACATTTCAACACTTCCGCAGACTGCGCCAGCCACAAGGTCGCTGTGACCACCCACATATTTAGTCAGTGAGTACATAGCCATATCGATGCCTTGGGGCACAGCTTGTTGAAAAACGGGACCCATAAGGGTGTTGTCGCAGACACTGATTGGACGGTGACCTGTTTCTGTCTTTATGATGTCTAACACGCGATTTAGCGCTTCGAAATCAACAAGAGAGTTAGTTGGATTGGCCGGTGATTCGATAAAAACCATGGCAACACGGCCTTTTTTGCTAGCGTCACGCAGGGAGCTAAGCATGCCCGCTTCGTGTAAACCATCATGGAATTCGCCAGTTTGGATATTAAATTCTGGTAGAAATTTACGGATAAGGGTTTCAGTGCCACCATATAAAGGTGCGCTTTGCACAATTACGTCACCGGGCCGCAAGTAAGCCAGCAGTATGGCGCTGATTGCGCCCATGCCACTCGAGCAAACTACGGAGCGTTCTGAGCCTTCGAAAAGGGACAGCCGGTCTTCGATTATCTCTACGTTAGGATGATTAAAGCGGCTGTAGATAAGGCCACCAACGTTACCCTCTGGTGCAGGTTTACGACCCGCCATAATGTGGAAGAACTCTTCGCCCTCCTCCGGTGTTTGATAGGCGAATGTGGAAGTCAAGAAAACAGGTGGTTTGACGGAGCCTTCGGAAAGTTGCGGGTCATAACCGTAGGACATCATCATTGTTTCAGGCTTAAGCGCGTGATTTCCGATTTTGCTTTTCTTGTAATTTCCGTTATTAGCCATTATCTGTATTTCTCTTTGTAGGGTTTTGTTGTTTAAGTTTGCTGTTGAGCGTTGTTGATTGTAACGCCGCATTGCCTATGTACCAAGCCAACATAACGGTTGAGTATGTTAGCGAAGTTTTGACTCATCACATCTCATGTAGGTGTATTCTGACAATAAAATCATACTGACAAAAGAACACCTTACACATTGCCCCGCTTGGTTCGCGTTAAGTAGACGTTACAATATGAATTTCAGGGCATAGAATGCCATTTTTAGCCTTTATGCCAAGTAATTTCAAATATATGTTGGACGTCAGCATCGCTTCAATAAAATTCAATAACATTCGATAAACGTGTCAGAAATTTCTGATGAACACCGTTAGTCGTCGGTTATATGAATTCGGATTATTTTCAATTCGAGTCGCATAATTAAAAACATTATCTTTATTACACCAAATACAGTAAAAAAGATTTAGGGATAACCTGCTCCGGGCGATGCTACTTTAGTCACTTCAATTTTTCCGGATCTACTTGCCCCAGCAACCCCTGCGTGGGAGCTCTGAGCTGTCAGCATAAATAAAGTGTTTCCATCGTCTGCGCCTAACATACAGGCATAACAATTTTGACTGGTCTTCACTATTTCTAGTACCTCTCCACCTTCAGCAATAAGAACACACTCGTGACCAACTGCATTTGCGAACCATATGTGACCATCAGTATTTATACAGATCCCATCAGGTACCTTTGATCCGGTAGCTGCCCATACTCTTCGGTTTTTCAGTTCGCCATTTTCGACAATATCAAACGCGGTTAAACACAGGCCCAGTGTTTCGGCGACAATAAGTGTTTTTCCATCGGGTGTGATAACGGAGCCATTAGGAAAACTCATACCGCCGGTCGCAATACTTACGTCTCCTTGTGGTGTCACTTTCACGATATTAGCTTTAGGGTGCTCAGCAAACACGGCTTCAACGCCACGTGTTTGCATCGCTACGTCAAGATTAAAACCAAAGTTACCCACATAGGCATTACCTTGTTTATCAACCACCATGTCGTTGCACAGATGTTTTGAGTATTGAGATAGGTCAGCATGTAAAACCAAACTGTTGTTTTCAAGTTCTTTTTTTTCAAGTCGCTTTAAGGTGAGCGATTCCATACATACCACTAACAGACGTCCATCTGGAAGCCAACCAAGACCCGATGGCTGTTCATCCAATCGTACTTCCAATCTAGTATCGCCTTTTAAGTCGACAGATTTGACGGCTTTGTCGTAAAAATCACTATACCAGAGGCGATCATCGTGCCAACGGGGGCTTTCGCCAAAATAAAGTCCGTCGATTAAAGTGGTTGATTGTGTCATAAGCGTGCTTATTTTTTTAATACCATGCAGCAACAATAAACGATGTCTCTGTTCTCCTCAACAAGCATCATTTTGCTGATTTTAAAAACTTTGAGCCAAGAGGTGGGATACTTTGGTAGAAAAAGCTAATTGCTATCACACCAAAATATAGTTTTATCACAAAAACATTCGAGTGTTAGAATACAATATTGTAAACATTAACAGGACAAGTCATGAAATATATTGTTTTAGCGGTGGTCATTGCATTGGCAATATTTTACTTCACTAAAAATTCAAACGATAAAAAGGCAGCACTAGAAAATATTAAGATAGGAAAGGATTTTTTAGCAACAAACAAAGCCAACGAAGATGTGACAGAAACTGCCTCGGGCTTACAGTATCAAGTATTACAAAAAGGTGAAGAAAGTGAGCACCCACGTGCTAACACAACTGTAAAAGTGCATTATCATGGCATGTTGATAGACGGCACTGTATTTGATAGTTCAGTAGAGCGTAATAAACCCATCAGTTTCTCTTTAAATCAAGTTATAAAAGGTTGGACGGAAGGAGTTCAATTAATGGTTGTTGGCGATAAATTTAAATTTTTCATTCCATCTGAATTAGCCTATGGC
Organism: Flavobacteriales bacterium; assembly: GCA_051276225.1. GTDB lineage: Bacteria > Pseudomonadota > Gammaproteobacteria > Enterobacterales > Alteromonadaceae > Paraglaciecola. The sequence goes on along the minus strand of JBNMPD010000239.1, from coordinate 1,147 downwards.
AATAGGTCGACAGGGAAAATAACATCAGGTTCTTTGCTTATTTTTGAAGTCGAACTTTTAGAAATTCAGTAGTGTAGTAAATGCCTATTAACTAAATAACTGATGGTCGGCTATGTGACTGCTCAATTAGCCGATTGAAGTAACAAACTCGACGCTTATAAACGCTCGTCAGCTTTACATCAGCCTTGTCTGTTAATGCCGTTTATACATTCTCTGTGTGTTCTATTGTTAACCGTTTGTGATACACCAAAACGATAAAGCCACAGGGCACTCGGAAAACAAATAAGTGCAAGTGATGAAAAAGAATATAACCTCAGCTAAATAATAAGTGACCTGATTATTTACTGCATTATTGTATCCACAATAATTCCTAAAGATGGTTTCTAAATGAGTTTCATGTTTATTGAGTACAAGCTGTTTTTTTACCTATTTGAGTTAGGCACATTCAGGTTAAAGCCAATATTTAACAAACCTGCTCACTGTACAATTATTTTAATCAACACGACTTTGATAACCTAATGTAAACTTTTAATTATCTACATAGTCTGAAAAGAGTTCATTGTTTAAACAATATCAGGAAAGAAATGACACGTTTATCTTGGCGAAAGCGCCCGAGTAAAAAAATCATCGCAACGTTGTTGTTTATTACTGCATTGACGACAGTATTTTTTTACCGACAACCTATTGCCATCAAAAGCATTGGATATTTGACTAAACCACACGGTTTATACATTACCTGCCTAAATTTTTCATTGAATTGGCGACTGGACCTCAACCTCAAACAAGCATGTATAACCTCAGCTATAGGTACGATGGAAGTTCGCGATGCCATTTGGCAGCCATGGTCCAATACTTTAAGTGTTAAACAGATAAAAGTTAAACACCTTGAACAATACTTTCTTGATAAGGCTGATAACACAGATAACAGCATTGATAATGAGCCTCCAAGGGAACAGCAGACAAATAAATTAAACTTATCTAACTCATGGCCAAAATTAAGTATTTTAAGTCTCGAAATTGATTCTTATGCACTGCTTCAACCCTTAATTTTAAGTGTGACACCTGCTTCAAAAAATGAATTGAACCTCACTGGTGATGTGCATGCTTCTGTCAAAGTGCACTCAAATACTTTAGTAGGCAATATACA
>JBNMPD010000238.1:0-4457 GCA_051276225.1 Flavobacteriales bacterium | reverse complement strand
AATTTTTAAATATAAAAATGGTGTCTGATACAACAATGAAAACCAAAACTACCATTAAAGATGTGGCTGAATTAGCAGGTGTATCTTTTAAAACTGTCTCGCGGGTAACTAATAATGAAGGGTCGGTGAGTGAGGAGACCTTGCAAAAAGTTAACAAAGCTATTCGCCAATTAAACTATCAGCCTAATAATGCTGCACGAAATTTAGCGGGTAATAAATCTTACGCTCTAGGATATGTTTATGATAACCCAAACGCATATTATGTACTCGACATGCAAAATGGAATATTGGCTGAATGCAGGGAGCGCGGTTACGAATTGGTTATTCACCCTTGCTTGGCCAATAACAAAAATATAGTCGATGAATTAGTCACAATGGTCAAACGCTCTCAATTGGCAGGATTAATCATTTCACCACCGTTATCAGAAATGCCAGATGTGCTTAACGCCTTAGATAATATGAACATCCCATTTATTCGGATTATTTCAGCCAGTGAAGTGAGTCAAGAATCGTCGCCTTGTGTCTATGTTAATGACAGAGATGCAGCCTTTGATGTCACCGAACACTTGATAGAACAATGCCATACCAAGATAGCGTTTTTACGAGGCGATGAGAATCACCGTTCGAGTCATGAGCGCAAGATAGGTTATTTAAATGCTTTGAAGAAGCACGATATTCCTATTATTGATGATTACCAGATTGACGGCTCTTACTCTTTTGAGTTCGGTGTTCAAGGAGCAAAACAATTATTGTCGCTGGAAGAGCCCCCTACAGCGATATTTTCCTGTAACGATGAAATCGCGGCGGGCACATTATTTGCCGTGCGTTTACAGGGACTTAATGTGCCCGATGATATGGCTATTGCCGGTTTTGAGGATAGTCCATTTTCTCGCCAAACTTGGCCAATGTTAACCACCGCAGCACAGCCAACTAATACTATTGCGCGCAAAGCTGCCGCGTCTTTGATCCAACATTTGGTGCATTTACGCTTCCCTAAAACTAACGCCGATAGCATTCCTCATTTACACTTTAGGCCGCAACTAGTTAAACGCGAATCTACCCTTTCACTATCTGGGAAGTAGCATATTAATCGACCCTCGGTCACAAATCACTGCAGGTACCGCTGATTGCTTCGGGTACTAAGTTGATTGATATTGACGATGTGTATCATTTTTATTCAGTGTGATTAGAGCAATTTCTTTGAGACAAAGCCAAACGCAAAAGCTTAGTGAATGGTGTAGGTGATGTGCAAGTAGCTAAGCCGTCTTTTTAGATCCTACTACACACTTAGTTTGTTGTTTCAACTTTAATGGTTGTTATTTCTAAATTCAGAAGGTGAAACACCCACTAATTTTTTAAAGCTTTTTGAAAAGTTAAAAATATTGGTGTATCCCACATAACTAGCGATATGTTGGACCGGCCAGCGTGTATTAAGTAACAAACTCTTAGCGCGCTCTACACGCAAATGGATCAGTTTTTGTACCGGACTTTTGCCAAATTGTGTTTGGCACAAACGGTGTAAGTGGGGAGCCGAATAATGTAATTGCTGACACATCGCTGCTATCGTCCAGTTATACTGAAGACGTTTTTCGATATCTTGGAATAAGTTGTGTAATCGATTATTTGTTTTGTTTTGATTGTCGCCTTGCAGAGTCGCATTAAGATAATAATTTAATATCGGCATGACACCTTCGCGTAAAGTCGCATCTGGTTCGCTATACAAAAGCTCCATGGCAAAATGTAATGGCTTGAGTTTTTGATCGCTAATGACTAAGGCTTGCTCTAAAGCGATATGTTGCCAACGTTTTGTATTGGCGAGATTTAGCCAAATAATATCCCATTGTTCTGCTGCTATGCTGACCTCAAAACTCCGCTTGCTTGGTAATATAGCTAAGGTATTGGCAACAAGTGTGTATTCTTTGTCCGTAGTGGTCAATTTACCTTGGCCTTTGAGGGTATAAAACAACGTATGTTCAAGTGGGGCAGTGCGTGCTACACAATATTTTCCTGATAGGTTAGAACATCCTGCTAAGGTAATATCTAGATGTTTAATTTCAGCCAGAACATGTGTGTTTATAAAGCGTTCATAGCAATCTTGCCCAATATCTAGTAGATCTTTAATATGATTTTTCATAAAGTTAAATGATAGTTTTAGATAAAATTATGCGAGTTTTAAGCATAATATAAATAAAGCGTTTTTGCTATATTAGACAACAAAAGCAAAATGCGAAATGAAACATTTAATATGCCTCCAGGAAATACTATGACGTCATTAGATCACATTATTCAGCGCCGAGATTGGGAAACCCCGTTAACCACTCAAATAAACAAAATCAGCGCGCATAGCCCACTCAACGGCTATAAAACCCTTACTGATGCTCGTCAAAAAAAGAATCCTCAAAGACAACTATTAAATGGTCAGTGGGAATTTAAGCTATTTGATAAACCTGAAGCGGTAGATGAATCATTTATTGGTGAACAAATAAATGATAGCTGGCAAAAAATTCCAGTACCTTCAAATTGGCAACTTCAGGGTTTTGATAAGCCTATTTATTGCAACGTAAAGTATCCTTTCGCGGTTAATCCACCTTTTGTTCCCAGCGATAACCCAACCGGCTGTTATCGAACTGAGTTTGACGTGACACACGAGCAATTAGCCCTACGTAATCACATTATTTTTGACGGAGTGAACTCGGCATTTCACTTGTGGTGCAACGGCCAGTGGGTTGGCTATTCTCAAGATAGTCGTTTACCCAGTGAGTTTGATTTACAGCCATTTTTGATTGCGGGTAAAAATCAAATAGCAGTGATGGTGATACGTTGGAGTGATGGCAGTTATCTTGAAGACCAAGATATGTGGTGGCTAAGTGGAATTTTTCGCGATGTGGTATTGCTTTCTAAACCACAACAGCAAATTAGAGACGTATTTATCACCCCCGATTTAGACGCTTGTTATCGCGATGCCACCTTAGATATCAAAACGGCTATTGATGCACCAAATAATTATACAGTTAGTGCACAAGTATTTGATGGCGATACCGCCATCTGTGAACCTCATATCCACAGCACTAACAATAAACGAGTCGATGAAAAAGGCGGTTGGCACGATGTGGTACTCCAGCGTATTTCGATTGAAAATCCTAGAAAGTGGACCGCCGAAACACCAAATTTGTATCGCTGTGTGGTTAGCTTGCTCGATGCCCATGGTAACATTGTCGATGCAGAAGGTTATGATATTGGTTTTAGAAAAGTCGAAATTACAGACGGGCAATTATGTGTAAACGGCAAACCACTGCTGATCCGAGGTGTTAATCGCCACGAACATCATCCAGAGAACGGGCATGCAGTAACCGAATCAGACATGATCACTGATATTAAGCTGATGAAACAAAATAACTTCAACGCTGTGCGTACGGCTCATTACCCAAACCATCCTCGTTGGTATGAGTTATGTGACGAGTTTGGGCTTTATGTGGTGGATGAAGCCAACATAGAAACACACGGTATGTTTCCTATGGGGCGTTTAGCTGCTGATCCACAATGGGCCGGTGCATTTATGTCGCGTTATACACAGATGGTAGAGCGAGATAAAAACCATGCCTCTATTATTATTTGGTCATTAGGCAATGAGTGCGGATATGGTGCTAATCATGCTGCTATGTATGCTTGGTCAAAAAGTTTCGACTCATCGCGGCCTGTGCAATACGAAGGTGGTGGTGCTAACACGCCAGCCACAGATATTATTTGCCCGATGTATGCGCGTGTTGATTATGATCTTGAAGACTCAGCGGTGCCTAAATATTCGATTAAAAAGTGGCTTAGTTTACCAGGCGAAACTCGACCCCTTATTTTATGTGAATACGCCCATGCGATGGGCAATAGCTTAGGTAGTTTTAATGATTATTGGCAAGCCTTTAAAGAATATCCACGTTTGCAAGGTGGCTTTATCTGGGACTGGGTTGACCAAGGGTTATCAAAAATAGATAAAAACGGCGTGCATTATTGGGCATATGGTGGGGACTTTGGCGATACAGTGAATGATCGGCAGTTCTGTATTAACGGGCTACTATTTCCTGATCGTTCTGCCCACCCTAGTTTGTTTGAGGCTAAATATAGCCAACAACATGTTCGTTTCATGTTGGTGCCTATCACTAAAAAGAAAGCGATAACATCCTTAGTTCAAAACGAATATGCGCTTTCTATTTACAGTGATTATGTGTTTAGAGCCACAGATAACGAAAAGCTCGTTTGGCGACTAATGCAAAATGGTGTCGAGGTTGAACAAGGCAGTTTTCTGCTGAACATCGCGCCGCAAAGTACACTCAACACAATTATTAAACCTATTACACCATTTGAAAAGGGTGCTCAATATCATCTTAACTTAGACGTAGAACTTGCGAACGACTGCAGTTTTGCAGAAGCAGGTCATATAATGGCAACTGAACAGTTTGTTTTAG
>JBNMPD010000237.1:0-4478 GCA_051276225.1 Flavobacteriales bacterium | reverse complement strand
AAACGTTTTATCTGGGTAATAAATAACTATCTTAATTTACATTAAATATAAAGTTGTTGCCTAAATTTTTGTCTTCATAACAAATTGAACTCACGCTACCAAGATTGCCTACTTGTATGTTTGTTAAGGACGCTTTTGAATATGCAAATTGCTAAAATTCACAACATGATAAAATTAAAAATGCGACCCCAAACAACTTTTTGTTATGCATAACATGCTCTGTTTTGTCAATAAAATACAAACTAGATGTGTTTATATTTTATTGAATCAGAACAAATCTAAAGCCAAGAATTAGTGGTTAACATTTTCAATACGTTATGTTGCTGATTAAATTTTTAATAAAAATAAAAATGCCACTTATTAATAAATTCAATCAAGTTTTATGTTACGAGTAATATCTTTACAACTCACTTAATAGCTCCCTTGGGTTGCTATAACACAATAGATTTTCCACGACCATTAACCTCTGAAGCAGCATCAACTTTGCCATCTTTATTCAAAATAACATGCATATCCCCAAAACGTTTATTACTCATGGTATAGCCCATTTGTTCTAATTCAACAATCACAGTAGGATCAATCCCATCATGGTGACGAATAACGTTTTTTGGTAATAATTGGTGATGGAACCTTGGCTTGTTGACTATATCTTTTGCATTCATGGAAAATTCTAAGGCATTAAGAATAGACAGATAGACCGAACTGATAATAGTGGTACCGCCAGGCGAACCAGTTACAAATTGTACCTCGCCATTGTTTAACACCATGCTTGGTGTCATGGAAGACAACATACGTTTTTTGGGTTGAATTTCGTTGGCTTGACCGCCCACAGCGCCAAATACGTTGGCAACTCCAGGTTTAGAACTAAAGTCATCCATTTCATCGTTCAATAAAAACCCTGCGCCTCTCACTACCACACCACTACCATATCCGAGGTTAATAGTCGTAGTGTTCGATACGGCATTGCCCCATTTATCCATAACTGAGAAATGCGTAGTTTCTTCACTTTCTTTTAGCCCCGGTTTGACCGACTCAGTCACTGAAATTTTATCTCTGAATACGGTTTGACTGCGCTTCGCGATATATTCATCGCTAATAAGGCTATCAACTGGCACTTCGAAAAAATCAGGATCACCGAGATATTCTGCACGATCAGCAAATACTCGCTTGCCAATTTCTGCTAGTAAATGCAGGTACGCGGTAGAGTTATGTGTGAGTTTTTGATGATCTCGAGTCAATAGGTCGTACATTTTTAGCCATTGTATAATAGCAATACCCCCAGAGCTGGGAGGTGGTGACGTGAGTAGTTGATATTCCCGCCATTGTGCACTTAGAGGTTTGCGCGACTTAGCTTCATAAGACAATAAATCTTGTTCAGTCACTAAACCGTTTTCTTGGCGCATAAAATCACTGATTATTTTGGCTGTTTGACCTTTATAAAAACCGTCCCGTCCTTGATCACGAATCCGCTTTAGGGTGTCAGCTAGTTCTAATTGTTGAAATATTTCATTTGCTTTTGCGCCTGCAAAATAATCTTTGAAGTTGACTTCAAAACCACGTTTTTCTAATCTATTTATGTATCGTTCAATAGATCCTGCAAGTTTAGGGTGAACCTTGAATCCCTTCGCCGCTAAATTAAAAGCGGGTTGTACTAATTCTTTCCAAGGCAAACTGCCATGTTTTTCATGGGCTAACCACATACCTGCCACAGTTCCCGGCACACCGGATGCTAAGATGCCGATAACCGACTGATTGGGTATGACGTCACCGTTCTCATCCAAATACATATCTTTATGCGCCGCTAAAGGCGCTTGTTCGCGGTAATCGATAAAATCACTTTTTTTATCTTTGTATATCAGCATAAAACCACCGCCACCAATATTACCGGCTTCTGGTAAAGTTACTGCTAACACAAATTGTGCAGCAATCGCCGCATCAACTGCGTTACCACCTTTTTGTAATATATCTATGGCAATCTCTGCACTGTAACTATCAGGCATAGCAACAGCCGCTTGTTTTACTGAGGGTGTCGGTGTTGTGAGTATGGGTGACGATATAGATTTAACTTGTGCTACATCAGCCTGGTCAGTGCATGCAAAAAAACATAAACTTATCAACGACAGGAAGATGTAACCCATAAATTTTTTCGGTGTTGTCTCGATAAACATCATTATTTTTTCCTAAGGGTTTAAATCATTAATAAACTAGCAATAAAGTATCCAACAAAAGCCAATATACCGCCGAACAGCGCATAGGGCATTTGAGTGCGTACATGGGTCAATAAGTCACAACCCGAGGCGATAGAAGATACAGCGGTGGTGTCAGAGATTGGTGAACAATGATCACCGAATATTCCGCCCCCTAAAATAGCGGCTATCACCAGTGATGGCGGTAATCCTAATGTTTGAATTAATGGTACACCTATTGGAATAAGTATCGCGAATGTACCCCAAGAGGTACCTGTACTAAAAGACATCATTGCCCCTGCAAGAAACAGCACAGGTACTATCAAACTAATAGGTAAATAATCCCCAACCATGCCGGCCACAAAAATACCTGTATCGAGTTCCTTTAAACTTGCGCCTAAGGTTAACGAAAACAATACAATTGTCACTAAAGGCAATATCTCACCCATGCCTTTAAAGCCCGTATCGACCAATTCTTTATGAGAGTATTTTTTTGAACTTATTAGTAATAAATAAGCTACAAAACAGGCAAATACGGTTGCATAAAGTACAGATTTACTCCCATTTCCGTTAGCCAAATCGCCGTTTCCTGTCCATAACATAAAGCCAACCATGGCAAAAATCATACTGGCCAAAGGCAATAACATAAAACGCGCTTTGGTTGCGGGAACAGCGACTTGTTCTCCTTCAAGCTTAGCTAACTCGTGCTCGGCCTTTTTCATCGGCCCATGAACTTTGTCAGCTAAGATCGTATATAGTACTAAAACCAAAGCAATAATCGCATAAAAATTAAGAGGGATGGTGCCCCATAAAATAGACACGGCACTTTGCTCGAATTCATAATTACTGAGTAGAGCCAGAATAAATGCTCCCCACCCATTGAGCAGAATAAGAATACAAATAGGCGCGCTGGTACTGTCGATAACGTAGGCTAATCTTGCGCGGCTCATTTTAAATTTATCGAATAAACCTCGGGCTAAAATACCAGAAGCCAGAACGCTAAGATTAGATTCAATAAAGACTACGATACCAGTGAACATAGTGAGTAAGCCCACTTGTTTTTTGCTTTTAGCTACACCTTTATTAATCAACATTTCGACTGTTGCTGTCACCCCACCTGAATATCGCATATAAGCTAGTAAGGCCCCAATCAATAGGCTGAATAACAAAATACGCGTATTACCTGGTGAAATCACAATTTCGATCACTCGTTCAATTGAGCCAATGGTGCCGGTAAATAACACCTCAGTCTTATTTTGATAAGCGAGTAACCACTCAGCAGACAATATCGCTGCCACTAAAGCCAAAATGACTTCTTTGCGCCAAAACACAATAATGATGGCAATAATGGGAGGTAAAATAGAATACCAATGCATATAAAAACCTTATTTTGATAACACGTTTTTTGTTTTTGAATAGGTTTTGAATAAGTTGCAAGCCCAAACGCAAAAATCTATACAGGTAAAGCAGTCGTGTACTTAATTTGTTCCATCGCAAAACTTGATGTCACATCAGATAAGTCTACGCCATCAACTAATTTTTTATAAAATATGTCAAAGGCTTGCATATCTGCTACCACTACTTTAAGCATATAATCATATTCACCACTCATTCTATAAAATTCGATAATTTGGTCAATATTTGCAGCATGCTCAGCAAACTTCTTTAGCCAAACAGAATCATGTTTCGCTGCTTTAACCTGAACAAATACTGTCATGCCTAAACCTATTTTTTCAGGTCGAAGTAAAACTACACGTTTATCAATAATGCCTTGTTTTTCCAAAGATTGAATACGCCGCCAACAAGGTGTTGTACTCAAACCAATTTGCTCTGCAATATCAGCCACAGATTGAGTGGCGTCTTTCTGCAACAACCTAAGTATTTCTCTATCCAATTTGTCCATAATTTTTAATATTATATAATCAATATTTAGTAGAATATTTTCTACAATAACAAAGTATTAAAGAATCATATGCAATTTTATTTAAAGTTTATCATGTCAATATAAACGCTATGTAAATAAAGATAAGTTTCATTCCATGGACGCCTAAAATATATGAAAATATCTCTTAGATAGTCGTTGTCACCCTTTATAGCTCTTGAGTCAGTTAATTGATCGATTTAGTAGCTACAAATATTCTAACCAAATGTGAAGACTTCAATCCACAGCTTTAATTAGGTGTCGTCTAGTGCTAGCGATAATCAAAAACCTTGTCAAGTCATAAATATCTTACTTCACAAACTAAAATCTTCGAACCTACATCTGTCAATAATATCTTGGCCTTTGTGCAG
>JBNMPD010000236.1:0-4567 GCA_051276225.1 Flavobacteriales bacterium | reverse complement strand
AGGCCTTCACCGATCATTGTTAAAACGCGTAATTGTTGTGGTGTTAACGACGCAATCCGTTGCGCAGTCAGTTCTTCGCCTAGTTCTGCTGCGGCCGCAGGCAAGTTTGCGGGGATCCACACCTGGCCTTGTATAACGGCATCAATGGCCGTTGTTATATCTTCATTTGAGGCCGATTTAGGTAAAAAACCACTCGCACCTAAGGCCACAGCTTTATGAATGACACTTGGATTATCATTGCCCGACACGATCATCACGGGCACCTCTGGAAAGTACTCACTTACCTGCACTAACCCGGTAAAACCATGGGCCTCGGGGATATGTATATCTAGCAACAAAAGATCTACTTCTATGCCTGTTTTTAACAAACCCAAAAGTTCTGGCAAGCTACCTACTTCCCAAATTTTTGCCCCGCCAAAGCGTTGCTGTAGCGTATGGGTCATAGCAGTACGAAATAAAGGATGGTCATCGGCAATAATAAACTGCATGGTTACGATTCCTAAATACAATACTGGCTAGATTATTAAGCCCAAACCCAACGCAGGGGTTCACCAAAATCGTCGTATATCCATTTTTTAGTGGGTCTACGGTTGGCCTTAACAGGGATAGGTTTAGAGTGACGACGCTCTTCCTTGCGCTTTTCAATCGCCTCTACTTGAGAAGATAGCAGTGTACGAGTTTGCGCCTGCTGGCCCGCTATTGTAGGACGCTGTTGGTTGAAGCAGCCATTAACTAAGGCAGTTTCGCCCTGTTCTACCTGTTCTACATTTCCGCCACGCGCCAAAAAATGTGCCACATCTTGGGCTAACTCTTGTTTAACCTGATGTTTGTTAGGTGGTAACCTAAGTCGAGATTTTGGACAGCTGGAGAGTGTCATAAGGTGACGGCAAATAGAAACGCAATCCCCCATGATAACACAGCTTTTATTTTGAGGTATCACCTTCATCAGATGAAGCCGGTATTCATCGGTTCTGGAAAGTCGTGAAAGGTCACAACTTGGGATCATATTTACCTAAGGCAGGTACACAGAGTTATTTACAGCCTCGAAAGGCTGACTGCTTTTTTGGATAGACAGCAATATACTCTTCAAATAATTTCCTTATACCATTTGGAGATTGCTTCACCGATTTCATGAGGGTAATCCTCTTGAAGGAAGTGCGATCCTTCTCCTAGTTTAATTATGGTTGTGTTTTTAAATTCATTCTGAACTATTTCTAGATCAGGCGCCTGAAAACCAACGCCAGGCGTCACATAAAAACAAAGCTTTGGTATTTCCGTTTCTTTAAGCCATCGCGCATAATTCCCCAATCTTTTAGCACTAAATTCAGGCTTGCCTTTAATCGGAACATCCTGTGGCCATCTATGTAGCGGTTTTCTACTGAGTGCATTAGGATAAGGAGCTGCATAATAGTCCATTTCTTCTTTAGCTAATTTCCTTATAATCATATCTGGAAGCATCTTTTTGATAAACAAATTGCCGCTTTTTACCATGAGTCCCCCTATAAAATTTGTGCGCATTAAGCTGAGTGCAACTTTAATACTTGCTGGCATTGTTTCATAGCGAGGCACATCAATAGAAGCTTCCATAAAGGCAATAGCTTTTATATTATCTCGATTCATGTTGGCATAGTGAAAACCCATCATTCCACCCCAGTCATGTATAACAAGGGTGACGTTTTTTAGCCCTAGTTTGTTTATAAACTCTTCCAAATAATTGTAACTGTCAATAAATCCATAATTGATATCTGGCTTATCAGATTTACCCATTCCAATATGATCTAATGCAATACACCTTGCTTGGTTAGTTAAATACGGAATAATATTGCGCCATAAATAACTAGATGTGGGGTTCCCGTGAATGAATAGCATGGTTTCACCTTCGCCTTCATCAATATAGTGAATTTTACTCCCCTTTACATCAATGAATTTCGATTCGAATGGGAACGCTGCTGAGATTTCTTTTTTGGTGTTCATTTTCTCATGTCCTTAGTGACTCTGTACTTGCATTAATTATCAAGTCCTGTTTAACCTGAAAAACTATGTTTTAAAAGCCGTTAATAACATCAACAACCTTTTAAAAAATAGCCACCTGACTGGCATAACTGACATAAAAATAGAAATAAGTATCAGAGTCAATATAGGCTAATATATATCTAATATTGTATTCCTGCTCCTTTTAATGTCACTTAAGCTTTAAACGTTTTTCTTTCCTGTTTCCAAATAGAACTTCAACTCTTCAGCCAGCTCTTGAGCAGATGACGTTAGGCCCATTTTAATCTTGGTTTCCATTTCTGCTTCTAATGGCATTTTAGGTTCCACAACGAATTCCATTAAAACAATCGTAAAATTTTCATCCGTAGTAAACAGAGACCATTGTGAACCTGCTGTTTTTGCAAAATCTGGTGCCCCTTTGGTTATTACGTAGGTTAATGTGTGTTTAGCTGGGTCAAAGGCTGTAAGTTCTTGTATTGTATTCCCTCGGTCTGTTGTAGTATCTCGAAGAGAATAGTCAAGCCCCTTAAACTTTGCTTCACCTCCTGGTTTTGATGTTTTAAAATTACCAGACCACTTATCAGCATGCCCATACTGGTTACCCATAACTTCCCATACTTCTTGTATAGGTTTTTTGATGGTTAGTTCGATTTTAATTTCCATTAGGTACGATCCTTTAGTTATTATTAATTGCCAAATTTCACAAGGTTGTTTGTTTGGCAATTTTATAAATTATTCAACTCTACTCTTATTAAAAGTGAGATAAATAGATAGTTTATAAGTCGCTCATGCCACCGTCAGCATTAATCTGCCCACCAATAACATAGCTTGAGTCTTCTGATGCTAGAAAAAGTGCTACTTTTGCAATTTCTGATGGTTGGCCGATACGTTTCATTGGCAGCATTTCTAACATTTGCTTAAACATTCCGTCTAATGCTTCTGCAGGAAGTCCCAATTTTCCAAAAATAGGAGTGTCTATAGGTCCAGGGTTAATTACGTTCACTCGTATTTTTCGATCTACAAGCTCAGACGACGCTGTTTTCGCTAGAGACACTAGTGCCGATTTACTTGCCGCATAGGCACTCGTTGCAGGCATGCCTATATTGATGGCGGAAGTCCCGGTTAGAATGACAGATGCGCCTTCGTTCAAAATAGGAATTGCTTTTTGTAGACCAAAATAAGCCCCTTTAAAGTTGATATTCATCATGTAATCGAACTGCTCTTCTGTGGTGTGTTCTAGAGGAGAGAACTGTGCGACACCTGCGTTTAAGAATAAAATATCTAGGGTTTTGTCCTCTTCTTTAACTTTATTAAATAACATGTCGATGTCCGTGAGCTTTGACGAGTCTGCATTAACACCAATTGCTTTAGAACCTAATTGTGATACGGCTGTATCAAGCGTTTCTTGGTTACGGCCGGTAATATATACCTTGGCACCTTGATTAATGAACTCTTGAGCTGTTGCTAGGCCTATTCCACTACTACCACCTGTTACTACTGCAATTTTTCCGTCTAGTTTTCCCATTGTAAGTTTCCTCAATTTAGATTATTATATCGATCGATACGTAATTGATTATATAGTGATCGTTACACAAGTCAAGGGATTATTATGAGAACAGGACGACCCCGTACATTTGATACTGATGAAGCCCTTCAGGAGGCTCAAAACGCATTTTTCGAATTGGGTTATGAAGGGGCGTCATTATCCATATTGACCAAAGCTATGGGCATTAATAGCCCAAGTTTATATCGTGCGTTTGGTGACAAGGAACAGCTATTTATTGCTGTGCTAAATAGATACTATAACCCTCGTTTTGAACTTACAAAATCAATTCTTTTCGAACCTGGTAAAAGCACCTTGGATGCATTTATTTTACTGATAAAGAACATAGTTGATGCCTGCGTAACCTGTGACGTTAAGCAGGGGTGTTTACTTGTAAACTCCTCCATTTATATGGGGCAGCGGTACCCTGCTTTAGAATCAAAGCTCCACGAACTGCACGATAAGCATGAATCCTTGTATTATGAACGATTAGTATTAGGGGTTAAGGCAGAAGATATTGCACCAGCAGTAGATTGTGGAAAAGTGGCGAGTTTTTTAACCTCCACTTTAAATGGGTTATCTATTCAAGTCAGAATGCAAAAGCAACCCACACAGATAAAGGATATTGGCGACGAAGCGATTAAATACTTAACCTATACATTGACGTAGCCGCTGTTGGTATCAATAAATAGACCATCACATTACCCTGGTGTCGGCCCAGCAAATTGGTTTTTTCATCTTTTATCTCACCATATCCGTCTTCCGGCCCCGTCTAGCTGGCGCACCCAGAATTCTGCGCTTGTTTTTTGTGTATATGCTATCCAGGAACATCATGTGCAAATGTACATTCAATTACGTTCAAAAAACTGGATCTAGTTGCCACGCAAATGACCAACAATTAAGCTGATAATCAGTTGCACTCAGCACAAGAAAAACTGTTTCAACAATGCCACAGGCATAATACATCTGAGGTGTTATTATCTATTGCTTAAGCAGATTAGATCAATTCACATAATAGGCCTCTCACCCATA
>JBNMPD010000235.1:0-4599 GCA_051276225.1 Flavobacteriales bacterium | reverse complement strand
GAGTTTAATGAAGTATTGAATCAGGTTGCTTCAACAATTTCAAAACAAAAACGTTTTTTGTTGAAAATGGAATTAATGCGTCTAGCTCGTCCATGTATCCGTTTAATTGACTTACGCGGCTTAGTTGATGGCAATTGTCAGTTATATGAGCATCAAGGCAAAGAACATTCTTTGGATGAACTTGCAATTGAGACGTTTGAACGTCAAGTACGTATTTTTGGCGAATACACTATTGGTGTTTATGAAGCGGTGACCAATACCAAAAACAACTTTCGGGTCAGGTATAAAAAAGCACAGCAAGCGGCAAAAATAAAACAAGACAAACAAGTTGTAGCCAAAGCCAAAACTGAAAATTTCCAAGCACCGCTCATTCAGTTTGGTTCGTTTGCTCAGAGAGGCGAAGAAAGAATGAATTTTTCGATGGACATAGAAATGTTTTTCGAAATAAATAAAAGTATTCTAGCCACCACTATTGATGTGTCGGTAAACGGGCTAAAAGTTAAAGCTAGCAAAGAACATCTGTTTAAACCTGAAGAGCGCCTTATTATACAGTTTCGTGGTTTAGAGAAAGAATATTTGCTCGATAAACGTCAAGGCGTCGCTTATATTATTAGCAGTGTTGAACTTACAACAGATGACCAAAAACTAAACCTGAAACGTCAATTTGATACCCCCTCCCCTTCTTTTGAGGAGTTTTTTGAACGTTTTATCCATGGTAATAAACGCCGCTACAAAGTCAATCTAGACAATACAATCTCCGCCATTCAAAATAAAACCTACGAGCAATATTACATTCCTAATTTTGCTTCAATACCCGTGTTTATCGAACAAGTTGGCAACCGCTACATTCCTAAATATGCCTTGGCAAATGACTGTAACAGAGAAGAAATTCAGTATTGGGCTAATGAATTACAAGACTTGAAAATTGGCTATTTATTAACTGAAGAACGAATAAAACTAGGACTTTCTCTTGCGAAGGGCCAGCAAGAAATGTTCATTTTTGTATTTAATCATATAAAAGACAAAAAGATTTATTTTTACTCAGCTACACATGCAGAACTAGACGCCAAGCCTGATTTGAAAGAATTATTCCTAGGTTACGGGGCACGCAAAATCAGTTGGCGCGTTTATAAGTTACAGTTTACTGACATAGACCCAGAACAAAGTCATCGCCCGCTGTCAATTACCAACGCGATTAATGACAATATCAAAAGACAAAACCAAAAACCTTCACCACGTTTGATGTCTCGATTAAAAAATATTAAACATGTAGCCTTGTTAACTAATATAACTGAAAGTATCAGTACCGAACACTATCAAAAGTTTAATATTAGCCGTGAGAAATTGCCACGACTCAAAGTATTTGGCCACCCAAGGAATAAACCGCCAGCTTTAGTCACTGTTTATCGTTTCAAGTATTTTAACCAACGCAAAGAAACACGTTTTTTACTGCGCACAGCAGTGCACGTTAGCATTGATGACGTGATTATCGAGGGACATACAGAAGACATTTCATCTCAAGGATTAAGAATAGAGTTGGATACGTTGTTTTATGAAACCGACAAACCCAATATCACGTTGAGCTTTCCACAACTTCAATTGGTCACTGCAACGTTTGAGTTAACGGATCTACCTTATGTGATCAGAAATGTCTCTAAAGACGGATACGTATTACATTTGCAAAACATCATCACCGAAGACAGTAATACTGCCAGACGTTTCTTTGAAGTATTAATTAAATCAAACCGCTCAAAGCTGAGAGCTTACCGTGACGAAGAAGAAGTGCCGGGCATAGGCGAAGCATTACGCAACATGTATGCTCATAACATCATTAACGTCGCATACTTTTTACGTAAAGACAGCGTTGATTTTGTGCCTGATGCAGTGGCAACTTCATCAGGCAACAACAGGCTATCTCAGTTATTACAATTCCAAGCTAAGCCTGGTCAGTTTAATTTATACCCGCTTTATCAAAATACTAAAATACGACACGAGTTTATCAGTCGTACCTTAGCAAAAATCAAACCTAATAATCGCCCTGAAATGCGCGAATTATTAATTGCCTTCGATCCTAGTAAAGCAGTAATAGGCGATGCTATAAACAGCTACTTTACAGAGCAATTGATTAACCTAGAGCAGCGCAGACAATTTATTGCACAAGCATTACAAAATGGACAGTTTATTGCTGTAAAAGTATTTCTAGCACGTACCGGCAGACCCGACTTTGAAACGATGCAATCAGAACTCAACTACGTGAGTGTATACGCTTTACATAAAGTTAAGTTGTTGGAAGAGCAACTTTGGAATGTATCAGCAATAGGCGATATTATTGATGTAACTGACGAAGTATTGAGACGTTTTGAGTTTGCTGAAAATGCAATATTTCTAAATCACAAGTCACCAAAAACCCATAAAATAAAACAAGTCGGAATTGAGCCATCACTTAAAGTCTAATATAAAACAATATCTTCGTGTCAAAAGTGTGACTTGAACCACATCTAGCGAGTAACGATCATCAATACTTATTTATCTGGTATCTGAGGGCTGCCCTGCTTTTAACACCCATAATAAAGTGTCTAAGTTACCACGGCGAATGGCGATATCCGCTTGTCGACGCACGATAGGTTTTGCGTGACATGCTACGCCCAACGCAGCGGCATTCATCATGACCAAATCATTAGCACCATCGCCCATAGCAATAGTTTGGCTTGATGGAATAGACCATTGCTCGGCTAAGTTTTTAAGGGTTTGCGCTTTGACACCCGCATCAACAATAACGCCTTGTACCTTACCAGTTAGTTTTTTGTCCTGTATGCCTAAATCATTAGCCACGGCTGCATCAAGATTGAGTCTGTCTTGTAAATAATCAGCAAAGTAACTAAAACCACCTGAAGCAATGGCTACTTTCCAATCATAAGATTTTAATATCATGACCAAATTCACCACACCTGGCATAAGAGGTAAAGCATCTCGCACTTGTTGCAAAATCGTTTCGTCTGCATCTATCAGACAGGCGACACGAGTTCGTAAGCTCTGTGCAAAGTCCAGTTTACCCTGCATAGCCTGTGTCGTGACGGCTGACACTTGTTCGCCAACACCAGCAAGGACCGCGATTTCATCAATACATTCCACAGCGATGACAGTGCTATCCATGTCCATCAGTAACAAGCCTGGTTTGGTTAAAGAAGGGGTTTTATCAACCAAACACAATTCAACACTAAAACGCTTAGCCACATTTTCTAATTGTACATTCAGGTTATCTTGAGTCTTAAGCACAACATGAGCACAAATAGCAAAACCACTGACACCGTCAACTTTAATTACTCTATAAAAATTTACATCCAAGTAATCTGCAAATGCTTGAGTCGTTTGGATCAATTGCTGTAAGTGTATGCCTTCTGTAAAAATAACTAATTTGTTTACCTTTGGCTGGACAGAAGATGAAATAGATCCAAAGGAAAGTGAATGTGTATTAACTAACGTATTTACACTACATAAAGTGTCATTGGTTAAAGTGAAATCACTTAAGTCTTGTTGGCAAACTAAGTCACTTAAATATACATGGGACAACAAATTTTTAGCCGTTATTTTTAATTCAAACACTATTGGGTATCCATTTTAATCAGAATGAACGCATGGTATCCAATGACATAACAGAATGCTATTGAGCTGTTATGTTCGTTTAAATTAAATCAACACATGTTTATCTATTGAATAAGCAACCAGAATCAGCAACCATTGAGTTTATCTTTGATCAACAGCCACAACGTACTATTCGTTTATGACCATTAATATTCAGCCTATTGGCAAAATAAGTACTCCTTACAAAGAAAAGTTTGGCATCCCTCGTCAACCTGGCTTGGTCAAAAGTGCTGAAGGAAAAATTATCTTTTTTGAGGAATTTAACGATCCCAACTATCTGCGTGGCATAGAGCAGTTTAGTCATCTATGGCTGTTATTTCGTTTTCATCAAACAGCAGATAAAGGGCATTCACCACTGGTACGCCCGCCGCGTATGGGAGGCAACCAGAAACTCGGCGTATTTGCCACACGCAGTACTTTTAGACCCAATAGTATTGGCATGTCAGTGGTCGAGTTTGGGGCAGTGAGTTATCAAAACAAGCAACTTTGTCTTACTGTCAAAGGTATAGATTTGTTAGACGGCACGCCTATATTAGATATAAAACCTTATGTACCTTACGCGGATAGTATAGTGCAAGCATCGGGTGGCATGGCACAACATAGTCCAGAATTAATGGCTGTCACTTTTTCCAAACAAGCTAATGGACAATTAGCAAAATTTGAACAGCATTATCCAGCATTAAGTTCACTTATTCGAGAAGTACTCAGCCAAGATCCACGTCCTGCCTACCACAAAGATTCTTGCACAGATAAAACCTATGGCATGACCTTGTATGATTTCAACATACAATGGCACGTAATTGACCAACAAAATGTGGTGCTGGCGATTGTCTGATTGATTTTAAAATGGTCCTTTTAATAAAAGAATCAAAACTGTTTCTAAAGAAGGTGAATACCGTCCCTGCTCAATGGCTGCGACTGTATGTCTTGTAACACCCACCAAGGTACCTAACTCTG
>JBNMPD010000234.1:0-4618 GCA_051276225.1 Flavobacteriales bacterium | reverse complement strand
TGCAGTAGTAATAGTTGCAGTAGTAATAATTAAAGTAGTGCTGGAATAGCCCAGCAAGAAAATTCATATATCTTATTGGAGTAATCAAAATGGGCATGTTCACAAGAATGTCAGACATAGTACAAGCTAACATCAATGCCATCTTAGATAAGGCTGAGGATCCAGCAAAAGTGATTAAGTTATTGATACAAGAAATGGAAGAAACCCTGGTTGAGCTTCGCTCAGTTGCAGCAACCAATTTAGCTGAAAAGAAACAGGTTCAGCGTCAAGCGGAAAAACTGCAAAAACAAATTAATGCTTGGCAGTCAAAGGCAGTTTTAGCAGTAGAAAAAAATCGTGAAGACTTGGCCAGAGCAGCATTGGTTGAAAAACACTACAGTCAGCAAAAATTATCAGCTCTAACAGATGAGCAAAATGTAGTTGCAGAGTCTCTGTCTACGTTACAAACCGATATGGGCAAAATGCAAGACAAGCTAGTAGAAGCGCGAGCTAAACAAAAATCTCTGATTGTTAGAGAGCGCTCGGTGGCTGTGCGTATGACCGTTAAGAATAGATCTCATTCAGTCAAAATTGATGATGCGATCATCCGGTTTGAGCAATATGAACGCCGAATTGATGATTTAGAGTCACAAGTTGATGCATACGATTTAGTGAATGAAGTACAAGGCTTAAATGCACAGTTCAATCAGCTTGAAGCTGAAAGTCAAATTGAGCAAGAGCTAGACGTTTTGCGTAAAAAAGTGGCTTAGCTTTGATGTGTCATTTTAGTTGTGGCAAATCAACCTTTATGGTGAGTAATTAGCCGCAGAAACCTAAAGTAGTAGGAGAAAAACATGAGACGTTATTTTGAAGTTAACAAATTATATAAAGATTCAACGCATAGTAAAATTTCGGGCGTATGCGCCGGTTTAGCTAAACATTGGAGTGTACCTAGATTGTTGGTTCGTTTGGTGGCTATAGTCTGCTTAATAACATTACCAACCGTCACTGCGATTGCCTACATCACCGCCACACTCCTGATCCCAAGTAGATAAGGATAGATTTATGTTCAAAAATATCATTCTGGCTGTTTTGATAGCCATTGTGTTGACATACAGCCTAGGCCATCTAGCCACTCAGTGGTTGGATTTACATATTTCATTTGCCGAGCATGATTTTGAACCTATCGTTTCAATTATCGTGCTCACAGGCATAGTTGCAATAATGGTCGTGATGGGGTTTATAGTGGCGTTTAGTATTTTTGCCGCCATTGCTTTCGCTTTAGTCGCCATATGTATTGGATTTTTTGTTGCTGGACTAAGTGTTTTTTGGCCAATCATATTAGTTACTTTGGTGATTTTTCTTTTGGTAAGAGACAAACAAACAGTTGTCTACTGATATAATTATCAACCTTAGCCAAACATTTGTGTTTAATGGTTGGCATGTTAATTAAATTGCTGAATAATTGGAGTGTATTTTTTATCTGTGGGTGGTTTATGCTTAAATTGATTGTTTTACTGTGTGGTTTAGTGGTGGGTGTGGCTTACGCTGAAGTAATAGTGACAGACGCAACTGTCAGGTTACTGCCACCAAGTGTGCCGAACACAGCTGCTTATTTCTCTATTCAAAACCAATCGGATACAAGTCAAACCTTGATTGGTGTATCTGCAGACTTCGCTGCTAAAGCAGAAATACATAACCATGTGCTGGTGGATGATATGATGAGCATGCAACAGCAGTCTGAAGTTGTCATACAGCCAGGTGGAGTTGTCAGTTTTTCTCCCGGCGGCCTACATATTATGCTGTTTGGGCTGACACAGCCGTTGCGCGAAGGGCAGTCAGTCACATTCAGCTTGCAGACCAAAGAGGGTACATCTATTAGCGTAACCGCTAACGTTGCTCGACCATCTGCTCATTCTCATCATTAGGAGAAAAAATGAAACAATATCTTGCCCCAAAATGGCTGTTAAGCGCAGTTGTAATTATTATCTTTTTGTTGTGGATTTTGTCAGTCTACTGGAGCTTCGAGCCTGAGCTATTTGAACCTGAGCTACTTGCACAACAGCAAGCTAGTCAAAGAAATGAATCTGTTGTGGCGGGTTACACAATTACGACCAGTTTAATTAAAGTCAGTGAGACCTTGCTAAATAAATCTGGCGGCTATTTATCAAATGATGTGTTGCCACCTAGCGTGATGATGGACAACATGCCTAGCTGGGAGTTTGGTGCGTTAGAAATGACTCGAGATTTAGCCTTGGCGATGCGTCAAGATTTCAGTCGTTCACAAAGCCAATCTCTGGAAAACCCTTTTTTAACCAAAGCGCAACCGCAGTTTAATATCAATAACCTAAGCTGGATATTACCTTCTTCCGAATCTGCGTATCAGGATGGTATCGATAATTTATATGCCTACAGAAGTAGCCTATCTGATAGCCGTCAACAACAGGGGCAATTCTATGCACGAGCAGATAATTTAAGAGATTGGCTGAAACAATTGGAAAAACGTTTAGGCAGTTTTTCACAACGTTTGAGTGCCAGTGTGGGTCAAGAACGACTTGATACAAATTTAGCAGGTGACGCTCAAGCTGTTCAGTCTACACCAACAGCAAATAGGCTGGCTGAAAAAACAAGCTGGTGGCAGTTAGATGATAATTTTTATGAAGCTAGGGGTGCCAGTTGGGCACTATTACATTTTTTAAAAGCTGTAGAAGTGGATTTTTCTGATGTGCTTGAGAAAAAGAATGCCAAGGTTAGTTTACAACAAATTATTCGAGAGCTTGAGGCAACACAAGAGTCACTGTGGAGCCCAATCATATTAAATGGCAGTGGATTTGGTACTTTAGCAAACCATTCGTTAGTGATGGCGAACTATATTTCTCGGGCAAATGCTGCTTTAATTGAATTAAGTGAACTACTGAATCAAGGTTAAATTATGAAAAATAGAGTGGTCTTTCTTGGACTTATTATCCTGTGTCTGAGCCATAAAAGCGATGCAGATACCTTACTTGGTTTATATGCAGGTGCCCAAACTTGGAACATGCAGACCTTAGGTGGATTTTCAAGTAACGATGACAATGCCAACTTTAATTTTGATGATCAGGCAAATCCAAATCTGTATGTGGCCTTTGAACATCCCGTGCCGCTTATCCCAAATGTTAAAGTACAAAGAACCGTTATGGACACTAATGGTGAAACTACCTTGGATACTAGTTTTGATTTTGGTGGTAAAACATATGCTTCCAGTAGTAATCTTATTACTGACGTCGAATTAACTGCTATAGACTTTATTTTATATTATGAGTTATTTGATAATGATTTAATTAGCTTCGATTTAGGTCTTAACGCCAAATACATTGATGGAGAATTATTCGTCACTGATAAAGGGGACCAGTCTAACTCTGCGAGAGAAAGGTTTTCAGGTCCCATACCTATGGCTTATTCAAGGCTAGCATTAGGTCTACCATTTACGGGCTTCGGTGCTTTTGTAGAGGGCAGTTTTTTGAGTGTTGATGATCAGACATTGTCAGATTATCAAGCAGCTGTTACTTATAGTTTGATTGAGAATTTAGCAATAGATGTGACCTTTCAAATTGGCTACAGAGCGATAACACTAAAACTGGATGATTTAGATGACATCTATGCTGATCTAGAATTTAAAGGGTTTTTCGCTGGATTAGAAGTTCACTTTTAATTTCATTGATTTGGTTATAAAAAATTAGTTTTTATTCTTTCCAGTTATGTATATATATCGTTAATCTCTAGTTGTACTCACAACGGTTAGCGATCATATGTCTTTAGTAATAAATCAAGCCACTGGGCTTGCCGCAGGTTTGAATGAAAACCAGTGGTCTCAAATTAATCAGGCTACGGCCGCTCTTAATCCACAACAACTGACTTGGTTGAGTGGTTACTTAGCTGGGTTGGCGCAAACCGTTCAGCCTAATGCTCCGATTCAACAAGATAGTATTCCTGCAAAGTTCTTAACTATTTTGTATGGTTCTCAAACTGGCAATGCCAAATCTGTTGCACAGGAGTTTAAAGCAAAATTAGATGCGATAAATATTCCTGCTAAAATAGCTAGTATGGCCGACTATAAGTTGAAACAACTGAAAGTAGAAAGCCATGTGGTAATTATTGTAAGCACCCATGGTATAGGCGAAGCCCCAGATGACGCCGTGTCATTGCATAGTTTTCTTGCTGGGAATAAAGCGCCTAAACTTAATAATTTAAACTTTGCTGTTTTAGGCTTAGGTGACACCAGTTATGAGTTTTTCTGCCAGACCGGAAAAGACTTTGATAAACGCCTACAAGACTTAGGCGCAGCCAGAATAACCGAGCGTGTTGACTGTGATGTTGATTACGACTCAGTGGTTGCGACCTGGTTCGAAACCATCATACATCAGGTAAAAGACGACTTAAGCGCAATAAGTGCACGCTCAATTGCAGCATCGTTAGATGTAGGAACGAGCGTCGAAGCGATCACTCAATATACTAAAAAAACCCCTTACACAGCAACCTTGCTTGAAAGTTTGAAAATAACTGGCCGAGATTCTGTTAAAGATATCCGCCATATTGAAATATCTCTTGAGGATTCAGGTATTCAATATCGCCCAGGTGATTCATTGGGTGTTTGGTTTAA
>JBNMPD010000233.1:0-4629 GCA_051276225.1 Flavobacteriales bacterium | reverse complement strand
GATCAGATTTATACTGGCGTCTTTATTAACGCCATGATAATTATTTTGGGCTAAGTTACGCGGTCCTATAAGCCTCTTTTTATTTTTGGGCTGATTTGGGTTACAGATAAATTTTAGCTCACAAATATCAGCGTTGTTGGCAGTTACTAAAATATCAAGCGATTCACTAGAAACAAAAATCGTTGTATTTGTAAATTTTGTCAATAATTCACCAACTAAAGGTTTTAGGTTGTTTAGCAACTAACCAATATAGATGTCCTATTAATTTTTATTTTTTGCGATTGGAATAATTGGAAATAGAGTCGTCATACGCATATAACGAGCACTTATTTATCCACATTGATTAATGATTTTTTTTACGATGTTTAGCTAAAGATCGATAAGCATTGTACATGACTAAACATTAACCTATTGTGGATTCTATGGTATGAATGAAATTCCATCGGAGTCAAGAATGAGATGTAAAAAATCACCGGTAATTGCATGTGTTCTGCAAATTTCAAGTGTTTTTATTGTCTCGCAATGTTTGGCACAAAGTACACCATCTGAATTTGCTGAGATGAGTCTACAGGAGTTGTTTGAGCAAAGTATTGATGAGACCGATCATGAAAATGATCATACATCCTCATGGAAATTAGCCTATCAACTCAAGGCTGCAGAATTTGAATATTATCTTGATGGAACCCAATCCTTAAGTGTAGATGATGTGCTATGGAGTGGACCCAGCGAACAACGTACAGCCAAAAACTTCCCTATTTTACCTACAACCATTTCTCAACAAGCTCATATTATTGCGCTAGATTATCAGTTTGGTCGGCATTGGAACGGACATCTATCTATTCCTTTTATTAAGCAAAAAACTGATCACATCAGTATAGTTAATGATTATGATAATTTTGTTATCGAAACTGATGGCTTAGGTGACCTTGTGGTTTCAGCAAGTTATAGCTGGTACAACTCAACTGTTAGTTCTTGGCGATTATCGTTTGGTTTAAGCCTACCAACTGGGTCGATTGATGAAGTAGGAGATACACCACGAGCACAAGGGGATCAGCAGCTTCCTTACACTATGCAATTGGGCTCAGGTACTTATGATTTTCCTTTTGAATTAAGTTATCAAAATAGTGAGATTGATGGTTTTAATGTGAGCTTAACAGCCAATATACGCACGGGTACAAATGATCGACATTACCGTCTTGGTAATAATTATAGTTTAAATGGTCGTTATAAAATTGAGTTATCGCCAACTTTCCAAACGTTTGCTGGGTTAGCGTTTCAATATAGTGAGTCTATTAATGGTCAAGATGATGACTTATTGGTTAACGGGCCGTTTCCGTATCCTGCTGGGATAACTAATCCGCAATTTTATGGAGGTAAAAAAATTAATATTCGAGTGGGTCTCATTACACAGTTGTCAGACAGCCTTAGACTCAATGTTGAATTTGGTAAGCCCATTTACCAAAATCTCAACGGGCCACAACCGAAAGAGCAGTGGCGAAGCTCAATTTACATTTCGAAAGTAATGTAACAGTTCTATGCCAACTTTAAGCCCGTTTGGCCAACTACTTAAAACAACTTGGAAGCTGTACTTTATAGGAGTAGCAAGTTTACTGTTTTGTGCTGGCGTTTACGCCGAAGCTCCTTTAAGTAAAGAGAAGAAGCTAAAGGCTGCCTATTTATTGAATTTCACCAAATTTATTGAATGGCCAGATCCAACAAAAATAAAATCAACTTCCACAATTCGAATTTGTGTCGATGCGTCATCTGAATTTCAGCAGTTTTTGAGCCAGTTGGTTGGCGATAGGCGAGTCGGCAGGCTAAACAATAAGGTGGCTGTAATGTCTCTTTTTACGGCAACGGGATGCGAGTTACTCTACATACAGGGCAAGCAAAATTCAGACTCTTTGCAATTTAAGAACACTGTCATTGTTGCTGATTCAGATAATTTTTCTTTTTCTAATGCTGCGATCGTTTTTTATACGGAAGATAGAAAATTACGTTTTGAAATTGACTTGGAAAAAATTAATACACTCAACGTTGCTGTCAGCTCTGAATTGTTGAAACTGGCAAGGATTAAGTAGCGAATGTTACCAAAATCAATTTCTTTTTTTCACAAGCAACTTATTGCTGTGGTGGGAATTAATATTCTTCCATTAGTTATTATGTCGGGGCTGTTTTATTCGAGTTTTATTAATGATTACAAAGATAACCTCATAGAAGTGATGCACAGCAAAATCAGTTTGCTGGCAGCGACCAGTAGCTCAGCATTATTATTTAATGATAAACAAGTCGCAACAGCGTTATTGTCTTCCCTCGAACAATATAGTGCGACCCGATATGCACAAATTTATGACACTAATTTGAATTTATTTGCTGAATATAAGCGCCCAAGACAAAGTATTGATATGCCCGTTGAGGATTTTGATGATGTTGCTTTTTTCAAAAATCAGAACATTTATTTGTCACATCAAATAGTGATAGGTGATGAAGATCTGGGGGTTATTGTGATATCAGCGGATACTAATTCTTTAAAGAACCAGCAACAACGCTACATATTAATCGCAATGTTGGTTTTTCTGTGTAGCTTGATATTGACCTATGTACTTAACTGGCGGCTCCAAAAATTACTGACCGCGCCGATCAGTGATTTGATCGAATTAGTGGGCTATGTCGCCGATGAAAAAAAATACCATAAGCGAATTGTAAATATACGAAATGATGAAATTGGGGATCTCATTTTAGGTGTAAACACCATGTTGGACACGATAGAAAAACATGAGAAGCAACTTTACAACCGTGCCAACTATGATGATCTAACTCAATTACCAAACCGACATTTGTTAACAGAACGTTTAACCCATGGAATTAATGCCGCTAACAGACATAAAACTGAAATAGCTCTGCTGTTTCTCGATTTAGACAGATTTAAGATTATCAATGACAGTCTAGGGCATACTGTAGGTGATGAATTACTCGTTCAGATAGCCACTAAGCTTGTTAGTACTCTGCGCAAATCAGATTCTATATTTCGCTGGGGTGGGGATGAATTTGTGATGGTGCTGGAGAATATCCAACAAGTTGAAGATATTGAGACCATTGTTAGCAAAATTATTAAGGAGTTGTGTCAGCCTTCTAAGGTAAGCGGTCACTTATTGCATGTATCAACTAGTATTGGTATTGCGCGTTTTCCACAAGATGGTGAAGACAGCCTGAGTTTACTGAAACATGCCGATATCAGTATGTACCAAGCTAAAGCAAATGGGCCAGGCCATTATCGATATTTTAACCGGGCTATGCTTAACGATTCTGTAAAACGTTTAACGTTAGAAATGCAGATTCATAAGGCGTTTGAAGAAAATCAGTTTTTTTTGGTATACCAGCCCCAATTGTCAATCGACAATGAACATGTTCTTGGGTTTGAAGCGTTAATAAGATGGAAATGTGATGGCAACTTTGTATCTCCAGAGCAATTTTTACCTACTGTAGAAGACTTGGGTCTTATGAGCCAATTAAGTCTATGGTTACTAGAACAGGCTTGTATACAAAATGTCAGTTGGCAAAGCGCGGGCTTCTCACCTGTTAAAATAGCAGTTAACCTTCCCGCCTCATTTATAATGCAACCTCGATGTCTAAAAGATATTTATTCTATTCTCACAAAAACAGGTTTGAACCCTAAATTTTTGGAGATTGAGTTAACCGAGAACACCTTTTTAGATTCAACTTCAATAGCGGTTTCAGTATTACAGGCCTTAAAAGATTTAGGTATAAGTATTGCGATTGATGATTTTGGTACGGGTTATTCTTGTATGAGTTATTTGCAGGATTTACCTATAGGCACTCTAAAAATAGATGGTAGTTTTGTTAAAGGACTCGGTCTAAGCCAGCGCGAAGATGGCATAGTGCAATCCATCATTACGTTGGGGAAAAGTCTAAACATGGTTCTAGTGGGGGAATGTGTTGAAACAGAGCAACAACTCACTATTCTCAAAAATATGCAATGTGACATTATACAGGGTTATCTGTTTAGCAAGCCCTTAGCTGTTGATGACGCTACAAGTTTTCTTGCTAGTCGAGAATACGAGCCCCATAGTGAAGATCTTAACCAACTTTGATTGGTATTTTGGCAGTTTTTCACTAAATTTTCACTAAAAGTAGACAAGGTCCTTTTTTATTTAGAGCTTTCTAATGACCTTTTTGTCTGGGTTGGTCTGCATGTTTTCCATCATAATACATAAAAGCTAATAAGTAGTAAGCTACAAGCAATAAAACGATATGTCTGTGCACTACTTGCTGGACATCCACGGAGACAAAATATATGGGGTTGGAGACTTTGATTTTGTAATAATAGAAGGTTATTTACTATTATTTAGTTTCTATATGTACTCTTGTAAAACTGCAATCAAGTAAAAAGTGTTATTTAATAGTAGCTCTGATTAATACTTTAAGCTGCGATTAAATAAGACTCTTGTCTTATGTTTTTAGGTTTACGTTGATACGAACCCTTGCCTTTTTTGGCTTGTACTACTTGCATTTTATACAATTTTGATGTCACTAATGCGGCTAAGAAATTGTCTTTAATTTTTCCTCGGCCCAAATCTGTTTCACTCATACCAGCTTTTGCTGATGAAT
>JBNMPD010000232.1:0-4641 GCA_051276225.1 Flavobacteriales bacterium | reverse complement strand
CCATCAAAAGATACCCCCAAGTTAATTGATGCTTTTTTTACTAGTAACTTCAACTCCTCATTGGAGGATGCTCTTCGGCTGCCATGTGCGGCAATCAATAATTGTTTCATATGTCCTCGTCCAGGGTTATACGTTGTCTTGTCTGTTTAGTCAGGAGTATTTACCAGCAGGTCGTTCAAGGCAGGCTTTAAACTGTGAAATTTAAAGTTAAATCCGCTGTCTAGTAATTTCTGAGGCACCACGTTCTGGCTATCAAGCAAGAGGCAGGATGATTCACCAAGCAAAAGCTGCAACACTTTTTTTGGTATGGGCAAAAAGGCTACTCGACTTAGGGATTTAGCCAATATTTTAGTGAACGTACTGTTTTTTTGCGTTTTTGGAGCAACGAGATTAACCGCCCCTGATATGCTTTTTTCTAGCAATATATAGTGCATAGCATGGATGTGATCTTGATAATGGATGCATGACATATATTGTTCTCCATCACCAATACGCCCACCTAAAAAGCACCTAAACGGTAATAACATCTTTGCTAAAGCACCACCATGAGCCGCTAAAACGATGCCAGTTCTCAGTAAAACTACTCGGGTATAAGGATCTGCCTGCATGGCAATTTCTTCCCAACCTAGACACAGCTGAGTGGGAAAATTACCAGCTTCAACAGGAGATGTCTCCGTGAGTATTTGATCGCCTCTATCACCGTAAACTCCTATAGCAGAACCACTTAGAAAAACAGACGGTGGCTTTTGACTGAGCGCAAACAGTGCCACTAGCTGTTGCGTTAACAACCACCGGCTTTGGCGGATGATATGTTTTTGCTTTGGGCTCCACCGTTTGTCAATTATTGGCTCTCCAGCAAGGTTAATAACAGCATCAAATGCATCTAGATTCTGTAACTTATCTAATGAATCAATAACGCTCACCGCAGCAGGCAAAACAGCATTACCGTTAAAGATCGAACGGGTAAGCACAGTAAATTGGTGATCACTAAACTGTCGAATGAACGCCTGACCTATTAAACCAGTGCCACCTGTCATCAGTATGTTCATAGACTACCTCCGGTCGTTAGAAGGAACGCTTTGCCGTTTTATCAAACTACCAACACAGTACTTTAAATTTTCAAATACACGATCTTGTTCATATAAGTTCGAAAGCATAGGAGCTGTACCACAAAGGAAAAGCCGATCATGTTTAAGTAGTAGATTTGACATCAAGTCTTGATCAGGGATTTTCCACATGCCATCTTGATAAAACACTGTATAAGCTTGTTCAAATTTACCGGCAAGTTCAATTGCTGCCGCCACGCTAAATGAATGTGTTAATAGATGTACAGTAAATTTAGCATCCGTTAGCTCCAAAGACATCAACGCCAAACGCCAGATGGGTGTTTGATGACCTCTAATCAACACCACAGTATTAGCACCCTCTTTCTTAGCAATTTTGGCACTGGAACGCATTAGCGCATAACGCACCAACTCACTTTCTGCAAAACCAAAGGCTGCAGCATTGTCATTATCAGTCAAACTTAGTTCAGAAAACAACGGCTGTAACAAACGTTCACTACAGATATTGGCTGGGTAGTTAGCAAATGAATTGTGTATTAAATACTCTACTTTACTCACTGAAAACAGCTCTACCGCAGCCCTAAGTTCGGCAACGTTATGTTGCCAATTTCCAGTTTCAATGACTTGTTCATCCACTGTCACATCGCCCTGAAGCAGCGTTTTAACCTTGCTAATAGGCACTCCTCTGGATACTAATGTCAAAATTCTTTCGATGGTAACGACGTCTTTTTCGGAATAGAGCCTGTGGCCTTTTTCTGTTCTCTGTGGTTTTAACAGGCCATACCTTCGCTCCCAAGCCCTTAGGGTAACCGTATTAACCTGCGTTCGAGCACTCAATTGCCGTATAGGAAACTGATTTTCAGGTTGTTGATTGTCATCCGCTGCGGTCATCATTTTAAGTGGTTTATTCCTGTCTCTTTTATTGTCAAATAACTATACAAAAAATAATACTGTACAATTAATTACTTGTACAGTATTATTTTTTGTATAAGTATTTTGAGTGATCATACATATCTACCCACTTTACTTTTGATCACGCACGTAAGGATAGCTGCTGTGGCTACCGATTAGATAGTGGCTGTACATTTATTTCACAAACACTCAGAACATATTCAAAAAATACATAAGCAAGTGAGGACTAGACGATGAATAACCAACACATCATTGATTCCAATAAGGCAGCAAGTGACATTGACCAACCCACTATTCCGGTTGGCATCAGCGCCTGTTTAGCTGGAGATAAAGTACGCTATAACGGCGGTCATACACAATCTCGACTATGCCTTGACCTGCTAAGTCAGTGCTTCAAATTTACCACTTTTTGCCCCGAAGTTGAAGCCGGCTTCGGCACGCCAAGGCCTACAATGCGACTCATAGGCAATCCAGCGTCACCACAATTGGTATTTAGTAATGACAGCACATCAAATTTAACTGAACAACTGGTCAAAGGTTTCGAAAAAAAGTTACCTGAGATGAGCCACCTTGATGGATACATTTTGATGAAAAATTCTCCAAGCTGTGGACTTGAGAGAATAAAGGTGTACCTGCCAAATGGGAACCCACATCAAATACGTACTGCCGGTGTTTTCGCCAAAGCATTAAAACAACAATACCCACTAATGCCAATCGAAGAAGAAGGACGCCTGCACGACAATAAGCTATTTGACAACTTTGTACTGCGTGTTTATGCCCATAGCAATTTTCGAAAAGAAGTTTTAGAGCAGCCTAGTTTACACAACCTAATCATATTTCACAGCCGTTATAAATATCTCTTAATGGCGCATAACCAAGATAAATACCGCGCACTAGGTAGGCTGTTAGGCGGTAATACCAGCGTCCCGCTTGCAACACTTATTAACACCTATTTTTGTGATTTCATGGAAGTACTTTCCAAACCTTCAAGTAGAAAGAATCATACTAATGCGTTATTCCATATTTTAGGATATTTAAAAGGCAACCTCACATCTGTGGCACGAGAGCACATTATTGAAGTTATTCACAATTACAACAAAGGCATAACCCCACTGACCACACCATTAACCTTGCTTAAACATCATTTAATGCAACACGGTTCTACTTACATCCAACACCAGCGCTACTTTGAACCATACCCTGAAAAAATAAGCCCAGTGATTTAACACCTTTAATAAGCTAACGGCTAAGTACCCATATTATGAATACAATCGTTGAAAATTTTTGTCGCTACTACAAAGAATTTAGCCAAGAGAGTATCTCTGGGCTAGATGAAATTTACCACCAGAGCGTGGTTTTTGTAGACCCAATGGGGAAAGTTGAGGGACTTAGCCACCTTAAAAGTCATTTTAGAAAAATGATGTCTAATGTCACCTATTGCCGATTTGAAATCACTGATGTGGTCAACAGCGATACCCAAGCCTTTATTACCTGGACTATGACGTTTGCTCATCCAAAGCTAAATAATCATAAAGCAATCGACGTCTGTGGCGTTAGCCAGATCGTGTTTAATGAGCGCATCACATACCACAGAGATTTCTTTGATGTAGGCGGTATGTTTTATGAGCATGTGCCTATACTCAAAAACGTGATCGGGTTGCTGAAAAAAAGGCTGGCATCGTGAAACGCATGTTAATTACAGGTGCGAGTTCCGGTATTGGTATGCACCTCACTTACCTCTACTTATCAATGGGCTGGCACGTTATTGCCTGTGGTAGGTCATTAAGTAAACTGCAAGCTGCTTTTCAATCAGAGCGCCCAGCACTCACCCTATGCACTTTTGATATTAATCAGCGCACTGAAGTAATAACAAAACTCAAACCAATCGAAACGCTTGATCTAGTGATCCTCAATGCAGGGACATGCGAATATATGGATGACCCACTTCCATTTGATAGCAAGTTGTTTAAACGGGTAATAGACACCAATGTCATTGGCACAGGGTATTGTTTAGAGGGCGTGTTAGGCAATATCAAACAAGGCGGTCAACTAGCTATTGTTAGTTCCTCTGTCACCTTGTTGCCACTCACGCGTTCTGAAGCTTATGGCGCCTCTAAGGCCGCGTTA
The DNA here is from genome assembly GCA_051276225.1 of Flavobacteriales bacterium. Lineage (GTDB taxonomy): Bacteria > Pseudomonadota > Gammaproteobacteria > Enterobacterales > Alteromonadaceae > Paraglaciecola. The sequence goes on along the minus strand of JBNMPD010000232.1, from coordinate 538 downwards.
GATTACTTAACACGCACTCTGGCCATAGACCTTAGCCCTAAGGGCATCGATGTTTCACTCATTCGTCCAGGATTTGTAGACACTGCATTAACACAAAAAAACACTTTTTCTATGCCGGGACTTATCTCTGCTGAACAAGCCTGCAGGTACATTATGCACGGCCTTGAAGAACGGAAGTTGGAGATTAACTTTCCAAGAAAATTCTTTTTCACCATGAAAACATTAGCGTTATTACCCAACACACTATGGCGCCGACTCGCCATTAAAATGATCAGGGGCGTCTGATGAAACAGGCACCACAGCATCCCAAACAAAAACGCATCGCCATTATTGGTAGCGGTATTTCAGGCCAAACCTGTGGCTACCTGCTGAGCCAACAACACCAGGTGACTTTATTTGAAGCCAACGACTACTTAGGTGGACACACAGCAACCATCGACCTTGATATAGATAATAAAACTCTGGCGGTAGATACCGGTTTTATTGTCTTTAATGACCGTACCTACCCTAATTTTATAAAACTGATGAAGCAAGTTGG
>JBNMPD010000231.1:0-4661 GCA_051276225.1 Flavobacteriales bacterium | reverse complement strand
TGAAACTGTGAAACTGAATAATACTTTACATGTGGTAAAACATATTTTCGAAAATACTAAGTTCCATCATTTACCTGTGGTAGAAAAGGTAAGTAATATGGCGTGATACCAGACCGTGATTGACTCAAATTGACCAGTCCTTTTTTTGGAACAATACAAGAAACGATTCAAGTATCAGAACAAGAAACAGTACAAGAAACAGTACGTGGTAAGTTTACTTTGTATAAAAAGGCGCACAAAATCATCAATCACAAGCCTATTACACGTTAACCTTAGATTAATGTTCACGAGGCAATCAGTTTATTAAATCAACACAATATTTGTTGTATTCCCATTGTGAATGAAAAGACGAACCGGTTGGGATTCTTAGTTGGCACGATATTTTTGGTAGGATTGAAGATAATTAGATCCACATCATTGGAAATGCAGTCAACAACGCAGTAATTTTAAGGATGAAGGTGTACAACAAAAAGTTCAGTAAAGCTATATGGGTCAGTTTTGCCATTTTAATGCTGAGTGCTGATGAATGTTACATTTTTTTAATTTTTAAATATAAGGTTTTTGCATGTCTCAGTTTGTTCTTTGTTCTGAAGATAATTTGGCGTCAAAGTATGCAACTATTATCCAACCTTTTTGGCTTGAGAACGCTCAGCACGGAACGTTTGAGGGCGTTGGGGAAGTAGATATTGCTTATGCCTATGTGTTACATCCGCAGGCACTTGGGTCTGTGGTGATTTCATCTGGCCGCATCGAAAGTTTAATAAAATATAAAGAAGTGGTGTATGACCTTTATGAAAATCGATATTCGGTATTTATTCATGACCATCGAGGACAAGGTTTATCCGGGCGTATGTTAACTAACCCACAAATAGGCTATGTAGAAAATTTTGCTGAATACGTCACCGATTTTAAGAAATTCATTGACGAAGTGGTGACTAAAAAAACGCGACACAAACCAAAATTATTATGCCATTCAATGGGTGGTGCTATCGGTTGTTTGACCGTTTTGCGCTTTCCAGAGTTATTTGAAAAAGTAGCGTTCTCAGCACCTATGTTTGGTATTCGTCCAGCTTTACCTAATTGGCTTGCTAATTTATTACTCAACCTACACGGGGCACTAAACAAGCAGACGGCTTATTTTTTTGGACAAAAAGATTATGACAATCAACCGTTTGCCGTTAATGAGTTGACTCACAGTGAGAGCAGATATCAAATTTTCCGTCAAGAGTATCAAACAGCGCCAGCATTGCAGTTAGGCGGGGTCAGTGGACATTGGCTTAAAATGGCGACACAGGCGATGCACGAAATAGAACAAAATGTGCATTGCTTTCCCATTCCTGCATTAGTTATTCAGGCCGGAGCAGATCAAATTGTAGATAACAGACGGCAGAGTAGGGTAGTCGCAAAAATGGCACATACCGAGCTGAAAGTGATTCAAGGTTCCAAACATGAATTGTTAGAGGAGCAAGATAAATTTAGAGTGCCTTGTTTAGATGCCGTTTTAGACTTTTTCAAAAAATAGTGTGCTGAAAGTTTTGTTTCAGACTGTCTGTTAGTCACCTGTCAGCCGATCATCTGGCATCAATCAACGGGTAAAATAATCATAGGCTGTTTAAAAAACGAAAGATGAACCAGTCTATTAGCCAGTTGAGGGTGTCTATAGGCTTACTCTTCAATTGTTGATAGCTGCCAAAAGATAAAGACTCAGTAACAGTTAAACCATTTCGCTGGTTTTTGTTATTATGCCACCATCATATGCCACTGAAATTATTCACATGCTCGATATCGTTCTTTATCAACCTGAAATCCCCCCCAATACTGGCAATATTATCCGCCTATGCGCAAATACAGGCTTTGCTTTGCATTTAATAGAGCCGTTAGGGTTCGATTGGGATGATAAAAAAGTGCGCAGAGCTGGGTTGGATTATCATGAGTTTGCAAAGGTACAACGTTATCCAAACCTCGAGGCATACATTCAAGCTTGTGCGCCGAAACGGATATTTGCCTGCACCACCAAAGGTAAAGCGTTTTTTGCAGACGCTCAATATCAACCTGGGGATGCATTACTATTTGGCCCAGAAACCCGAGGCTTACCCGATGAGATTATTCAGTCTTTGCCACCCCAGCAACGAGTGCGTATTCCTATGCTGCCAGAAAGCCGCAGTATGAATTTATCGAACGCAGTGTCGGTATTTGTCTATGAAGCATGGCGGCAATTGGCTTTTGAGGGCGCAGTGTAACTATTCATCAGTTCAAAATAGCCAGTTTAGGATAAAGATTGTTTAGGAGCTAAAATAAGCTCCTAAACAATTAATGCTTAAATAAATGCGTATGCATCTCCAAATAACGACGTTAAAGGTAAGCCCTGTTTACCAAAATCGTCACGCACGACTTTTGCCATTTCAAAACGACCTGCTACATAGACATGATAATTAGCAAAGTCCTGAATGTCTTCGAGAACGGCTTGATGAACCCAACCTGTTTTACCCATCCAATCTGTTTCGGGAAACTCCACGACTGGAATAAAAGTAAACAGTGGATTTTGTTGCATCAGAGCATTTAGATCATTTAAAGCATACATATCTGCAATTGTGCGTGTCCCCCAGTATAAATACACTGGCCCTTCAAGTGGCTTGCTTAGAAGTTGTTGCAACAAAGATAAAGTATATGAAAACCCTGTACCCCCGGCCAGCAATAGTGTGATGTTTGTCTCGGGCTGTCTAAGAAACGCTTTTCCTAATCCCCCTTCAACATCTATTACTTGATCTTTCATCATCTTATCGATGACTTGCCCTGCATATTGGTTGCCGAGTTCAGCGCCAATATGTAACTCCACAGTTCCATCCGGTCGAGGCGCATTAGCAATAGAAAATGGCCGTCTGTCATTTTCACCCATAACTACTTGCAAATATTGACCAGCAATAAAGCTAAGGGGTGAATCAGGAATTAATACAATACGTTTGATTGTGTCTGTAAGGGCTTCAATTTTTTCTACCTTACATTGAATTATTTGCATGGATCTCTTCTGGTTAGTTTAATACTACTTGAATATGATTATTTAAAATAACCTTTGATATTTACCGGTTTGGGTTTAGTCTCAATTAATGATTATAAACATATGGCCGATTTTATACGAGTCGTAATTATATGAAATGCTAGGTTTTAGTGTGAGTTCTGCAAATGATTGCCTTGTTCCGCTTAAATCTAATACTAGCCCACTCTTTACACGGGTATTATGGGCATAATTTATGAGGAATAAAAATGACATTTACGTCTGATATGGTTGCAGAACTGAACTTATTATTGAAGTTCCCTAATAAGAGTTTGATGCAAGGTTTGAAAATTCATCATGACGCTGAACCAGCTGCAATTGCTGCTGCGAAGAGACTTTTCGAAAAAGGTATAGTGACGTTACCTGATGGCGGATACTTAACTGATTTAGGCCATGATTTATTTGAGCATGCGCAGGTTGTGAAAATGGCCTTAACGCATATATAAAATGTGATGTAGCCGTTGCCAATAATACTACGCTTGTTCATGATTAGGGTTTATTGATCCTAATCATTTATAAAAAAAAATTTGTTGCCGATACAAGATAATACAAACAATCAGATAATCTTTTATGCACTTATTCAAATCCTTTTCTTTATTTTGTTGTGCTTTAATTTTTGTTGCTTCTTCTAAGGCAACTGATGAGATTAAAGCTATTCAGTTGTATTCACAGGATGAGCTGTTAAACCTCATAAATAAAAATAAACATTTGAACCAAGTAGTACTTGATGATTGTCAGTTGGTACAAGATATTCAGGCACGTGCAGATATACTCAAAATTCCTAGTTATCAGTTCTTGTGGGGTGATATGTTGGCATGGGGAGTCTGTGTCGACGCTGACCCAGAACGAGGCATTAATTTTATACATCAAGCAGCACAGCAAGGACTTTCAGCAGCGTTAGAGCAATTAGGCCGTTATTATTCTTTAGGAAAACTTGTTCAACAGGATAAAGAAAAGGCTGTGGTTTTCTTACGTGAGGCTGCTGTACAAGGACATTTAAAAGCACAAATTCAATTAGTAGAATTATTTCTTGAAGGATACGGCAGTCCTTATGATTATGAAGACGCTTATCACTGGTTGTACAATGCGGTTACTGCAAATAAGCTCACCCACCGAAAAATCCTAAGCTGTATGCAAGACCTTGAAAAGCTGATGCATCCCAAAGCAGTTCGAAAGGCTAAAAGACCACTTAATTCTTAATTAATGCAACATAATCGTTCCAAGTTTGATGTTAAATTTTTATTTTAATATGTTTTTAATGGTCAGTAATTTGTTTATAAGTTTGTCTTCAGGTATTTGGCTCTGATTTGAGAGCATATAACCTTGCTTTTCGACATGCTGCGTAAATGGAATAAAATATCTCAACTGATAGCAGAGTGGTTATCGCACACAGAGATGTCTGCATAGCCGCCACAAAATTTCCATTCAATATGTCGGTTACATTAGCCTAAATTTATAGTTATTAAGATAAACAGTGTCACTGAAATATTCGTCTATGTTAATAGCCGATACATTGAATGCTCAGTGGATTAAGGATTTTTGTATATTAATACACCGCTATAACTATTTTCAGATAAAGCTTGTGTCATTGCTCAGCACCTAATCTTGA
>JBNMPD010000230.1:0-4691 GCA_051276225.1 Flavobacteriales bacterium | reverse complement strand
AAAGTGTCTTTACTACGTAGCCACATAATGGTGGAAAAGGCTGCGAGGATGATCACATAAAAGAAGCTTGGATCTTGTACCCAAAAAACGGGCAAGTCCAAAATCATATCCCGCAAAGTACCCCCGCCAATGGCAGTAACCGAGGCGAGCACCACCACACCAAAGCCATCCATATGTTTCTTATAAGCCATAAGTGTGCCTGCGATAGCAAACACAGCGACGCCTGCTAAATCTACCCAATGTAACCAAGTTTCCATATTCTGCCTAAAGTGCAAGTGTGTTCATTAAATAATGATAAAATTTACCTGGGTTGAGTATATCACCCTCTAAAAAGGCATATATCAATGCTTGATCAAAAGATCAGCTTCATGCTATTTCTATAATATGTGATGATAAATAAATTTTTTGATGTGATGTCTTATTCTTTTTTGCACAATGCAGTGACAACACCTCTAGTTCAGGGGGTAGTGATTGTTTCATTGCTAGAATAGTGTGTGCACACGTCAATGTTAAACCCCTCGCACGCAAGTCCAAGGGGTTTTTTGTTAATGGGATTTTGCTGTAACTGATAATTTAATCAGTGGCCAAGTCTTACAAATATGCAGTGAGAAAATGGATGCGAGTGATAAACCATGAAAACGGGTATCTCTTGTGCGTAAAGTCTCACTTGCCCTTAAAGCTTATGCCTTGTCAGTCACCAGAGCTGACAAAGGTAAGGTGTGTGATGCATCGAAATTGGAAGATTAAATGACACGTTCAGCTAATGAATATCTAAAGAGTATATTGTTATCGCCCGTTTATGACGTGGCGGTGAATTCTGACTTACAAAAACTAGAGAAGCTTTCTGCTTCACTAGGTAACGATATTTGGCTAAAGCGAGAAGATCAACAACCGGTTAAATCGTTTAAACTACGCGGTGCCTATAACAAAATATGTCAACTTTCTGATGAACAATTGGCTAAAGGTTTGGTGGCTTCTTCTGCGGGTAACCACGCTCAAGGTGTGGCTTATTCTGCTAAAAAGAAAGGGGTTAAGGCAACGATTGTGATGCCTGCTACTGCACCGGATATTAAGGTCGAAGCCGTGCGCAACTTTGGTGGTGAGTTCGTGGATGTGGTATTGCATGGCACCAGTTTTGAACAAGCAAAAGAAGAAGCATTACGCCTGTCTAAAGAATATGGTTACACCATGGTTGCCCCTTTCGATGACGAAGACGTCATTGTTGGTCAGGGCACCATAGCGCGTGAACTACTTGAACAAAACCCAGACTTAGATACCTTATTTATCGCTGTGGGTGGCGGTGGTTTAATAGCGGGCATTTCGGTATTTCTTAAACAGCTTAAACCTGATTTAAAAATTATTGCCGTGGAGTCTGATGAATCAGCTTGTTTGCAAGCGGCTATGCTAGCAGGTAAACCTGTACCCCTTAATCATGTAGGCATTTTTGCTGACGGTGTTGCGGTAAAAATTATCGGTGAAGAACCTTTCCGTTTATGCCAAAAATATGTAGATGAAGTGATAACTGTTAACACGGATGAAATTTGTGCTGCGATTAAAGACATATTTGATGATACACGGGTGATTGCCGAACCAGCAGGTGCATTGTCTATCGCTGGAATCCGAAAATATCTTAGAACTCATCCCTTACAAGGCAAAAAGTTTGGTGGCATTTTATGTGGTGCCAATATCAATTTTCATACGTTGCGATATGTATCTGAACGTTGCGAATTAGGCGAACAAAAAGAAGCAGTGATAGCCGTTAAAATCCCTGAGCGTAAAGGGGCATTTAGAGCGTTTTGTGAGCTTTTGGGTGGTCGTGCTATTACCGAATTTAATTATCGTTATTCCACTGACCGTGAAGCCCATATTTTTGTTGGCATCAAGCTAAGAGAAGGTCGTCAAGAGTTAGTTCAACTTACAGATTCGCTTAGTAGCAGTGGGTATAAAAGTTTTGATTTATCCGAAAATGAAATGGCCAAGTTGCATGTGCGTTATATGGTTGGAGGCCGCCCTCCAAGCTTACTCAATGAAAAATTATTTTCCTTTGAATTTCCAGAGCATCCTGGGGCGTTAATGAAGTTTTTGGATACATTAGGAGAAAGATGGAATATTACTCTGTTCCATTATCGTAATCATGGTGCGGCTGAAGGTTTAGTCTTGGCAGGCTTTGATATAATAGATGCAGATCGTGGTGAATTTGATAAACACTTAGCTAAGCTGGGATATGCATATCAAGAACAGACCGAGAATCCAGCGTATAAGTTCTTCTTGTCTGATTTGAACGGCGTATTTGAGGGATAGGCGTTTGTTAAAAATGCAAAAAATAGTTGATGATATTGCGGCGCAGATGGCCTCCAAAACTGAAAAAGGTAATGTGGCCAGTTACATACCTCAATTAGCATGTGTAAACCCTGATCAATTTTCGATCAGTGTCGCTTTAGCTGATGGCTCGGTTTTCAGTGCTGGCTGCTGCCAAACCTTATTTTCAATACAGAGTATTTCAAAAGTTTTTACCTTGACTTTAGCCCTAGGAAAACTAGGTGAACGAGTCTGGAATAGAGTAGGGCGGGAACCCTCAGGTGACCCTTTTAATTCTATTGTTCAGCTTGAACATGAGCAAGGGAAGCCGCGTAATCCTTTTGTTAACGCTGGCGCTATAGCCATAGCTGATGCCATTATTCAAGGTCATCAGCCTAAAGAAATATTAGCTGAAATCCTCCAGTTCATGCGGTTTTTAGCAGACGACGAAAGCATCGCCATAGATGAAAAAGTGGCTCGATCTGAGGAATTGACTGGCGAAAGGAATGCATCTTTGGCGCATTTTATGGCATCGTTTGGTCATTTTCAAAACCCTGTGGATGCGGTTTTGGGGACCTATTTTCATCATTGTTCTATTGCAATGAACACCATTCAGCTGGCAACTGCAGGGTTATTTCTAGCTAATAACGGTGTCAATCCCATCACGGGTTATCGGGTTGTGTCGTCAGATAGGGCAAAACGTATTAACTCATTGATGTTGATGTGCGGCCATTATGATGGTTCTGGAGAATTTGCATATCGGGTCGGATTGCCGGGTAAGAGTGGCGTAGGTGGGGGCATACTCGCGATTGCACCTGGCAATGCATCGATCGCCGTATGGTCTCCAGGGTTGGATACGATTGGTAATAGCAAACTTGGCACAGAGGCGTTAGAATTACTCACTGAAAGAACTGGGTGGTCGGTATTCGGGAAGTGACTTATTTACATGCCCAAGATAAAACATACTGAATTCATTTAAATCATCCATTTAAAAAACGAGCTGCTCATTAATCTAGATGTTTATTCAGCTACAAAATGTACTCTTTGTCTTTTGTTTTTTCCCTCGTTGTTTTAGCTCGCTAACTTCATTCTTTTAAACGTATTTTTAATCAGGTTTGATTGATTAGCCTCATTACGGACTCTTCATTTTGCATACACTCTCAGCACTAAAAGCGGGCTCTTTAGCTGGTATTTCCCGCTTAACTTTGTCAGAAAACCTCAGCGTATTTCCAACTGAAATTTTATCATTAGCTGATACTCTAGAAATTCTAGACTTATCTAATAATTGTTTAAAAGCCATACCTGACGAGATAAAACTACTTAAAAAGCTTAAAATCATTTTTGCTTCAAGTAATGAGTTTGAAACCTTACCTGAAAGTCTTGGAGAATGTGAAAGTCTTGAAATGGTGGGTTTTAAGTCCAATAAAATTAAACATGTTCCAGCTGAGTCATTACCCAAAAAGCTACGCTGGCTAATTTTAACTGATAATAAAATAAGTACCTTGCCAGATACTTTAGGTGAACGCCATAGACTTCAGAAGTTAGCCTTGGCGGGTAATCAACTTACACACTTACCAACAAACTTAGCGCAATTGACTAATCTTGAGCTAGTACGTATTTCGGCGAATCAATTAACTGAGTGCCCTGACCAATTGCTGGCTTTACCTAAACTCGCTTGGTTGGCATTTTCAGGGAATCCGTTTACACGTTCTAACATTGATGTTCAATCAGTTCCCCTCGTGCCTTATTCAAGCTTTACTTTACAAGAGGTGCTGGGACAAGGTGCATCGGGTGTGATTTCAAAAGCAGTCTGGAATACACCGACAGATGATTTTCCTGATGAAATTGCAATTAAAGTGTTTAAAGGTGAATTAACCACAGATGGTTACCCAGAAGATGAATTACAAGCGTGTTTAAAAGTAGGAGACCATGTAAGTCTGGTCAAGTCATTAGCTCAAGTGGATGAAAAAGGCTGTTTAGCTTTAGTGATGCAACTAATCCCTGAACACTACAGCAACCTTGGTTTGCCACCGGATTTCGATACATGTACTCGCGATACGTTTAAATTGGGCTTCTCATTATCCATCCAACAAATCAGTAAGATAGTGAAACAAATGCTGTCAGTTTTTGATCAATTACATGATAACAAAGTCAGTCATGGCGACTTGTATGCCCACAACACCTTGCTTGACCAAGATGCCAACATCATTTTTGGCGATTTTGGGGCGGCTAGTTTGTACCATATGTTAAATATAAAACAGCAGACACAAGTTCAACAAATTGAACGTCGGGCACTTAATTATTTTATTGAAGATTTATTGAGTGTTTGCGCTGAAGAAGATAAAAACAGTAGCGAATATATCCTTTTAGCCAAGAACATTACTGGACTAGTC
>JBNMPD010000229.1:0-4715 GCA_051276225.1 Flavobacteriales bacterium | reverse complement strand
CTCAGAGTATTCAAGCTGATAACAACGATCAGGCAAACCTAAGCCACTTTCACCTAAAAACATTTCATACTGAACAGGATCTAAGCGGTTAAACCAAATACCACCATTAATAGGGTTAATGGAGCCGTCTAACCATGCACTACCAACCGCAGTAGTTTATGTTTTCTATATTACTAATTTTTTCTAGTATCGAGGTGATAGGTGTAAAGTCTTTTGCCATAGCAGCTTCTATGTGAATGTAAGTAGTATAAAATCTGCAATCATTTGAAGCTCTGGTTCTAAGCTTGTGCCTTTAACTATTTATCCTACTAACTCTTTAATGTGTGTTTTTCTACGTTCTACCATTTATCAAATGCACCAAAACCAGCTTTATGGCGAGATATTTCAAAGTTTTTATACCAAATACCACCGGCTTATTTAAGAAGTCGTCACCCGGCTTAACCGATTCATCCTAAGCATCAAGCTCAATACTAAAGTGACCTTACTCAGCAGCCCTCTTTTAATATGTGCACTAGCCGTTTTATCAGCCATATTAGTTTGTTATTGTTAATTCAGTTTGCTGCCTGCACCCAGTAAAAACTGTACTTTTCTTTATTCTTTTCATTATTGTTCTAACTGTTGCCATATCACGTACAACAAACATAATGATTTTTAACATCGAGAGCTTTTTCGGCCATTTAAAAGATTAATAAATTCTATTGTAACTCTGATATGTAAAGGAATTTGTCTACTGGGTCTTTTCTGTGGTTAAACTGTGTGTCTTGAACAAAAATATTTGTATCTGTTACAACGCAGCTATAAACCCCATAATGAGTGTAAAACTAGTGGAGCCAAAATGAACAAGCTGCAAGATGAGTTGTTTGAACAACAGGGTAGTAAAAAGCTGCTTTCACAGGCTCAGCAAGGAGCGTTTGAGTACATAGACAACATTTCAAAACAGCGGGTATTTCCCAATGAAAAAAACCTTGAAAAGCTGACTGTTTTTGATGAACCATTACCCGAGGCAACGAGTGATCCAGCTTTATTGTTGGAGCTACTTAACACCGTAGGCTCCGTTAATACGGTTGCCCAAACCGGAGGTCGATATTTTGGATTTGTGAACGGAAATGCCCTTCCTGTCACTTTAGCCACTAAGTGGTTGTCCGACGTATGGGATCAAAATGCAGCCCTATATGTGATGTCACCTATCGCCTCTAAGTTAGAGAGTGTTTGTCAAAGTTGGCTTAATCAACTATTTGGCCTGCCTAAGCAAACTGTAGCAGGGTTTGTCAGCGGCACGTCAATTGCAACTTTATCAGGGCTCGCAGCCGCAAGATTTCGCCAGTTGCAAAAATTAGGCTGGGATGTCAACCAGCAAGGTTTATTTGGCGCTCCAAAAATTCGCCTAATATTAGGTAAACAGACACACGGCACCGTGGCTAAATCTATCAGCTTGTTAGGCTTTGGACAGGCATCAATCGAGTGGGTGGATTGTGATAACCAAGGTCGGATAATAGTCGAAAAGCTACCCGAATTAGATCAGAGTTGTATTTTAGTGTTACAAGCAGGTAACGTGAATTCAGGTGCCTTCGATGACTTTACTAAGCTCTGTCAGTTGGCAAACAAGGCACAAACTTGGGTGCATATAGACGGCGCATTTGGGTTATGGGCTAAAGCATCTAATATGTTTGATGAGCAAACCATGGGCATGGATCTAGCTGATTCATGGTCAGTAGATGCTCACAAAACACTAAACACACCCTATGATTGTGGCATTGTTTTATGTAAAGATACTGAAGCCTTAACCAGCGCCTTACATCAGCAAGGCAGTTATATTCAGCTCAGCGAACAACGCGATGGTTTGTTGTATACCCCTGAAATGTCAAAACGTGCCAGAGCCATCGAACTGTGGGCTGCCATGAAATATTTAGGTCGTAATGGCATAGCTGAGTTGGTGGAACAACTGCATAATCATGCACGTTTTTTCGCACGTTTATTAACTGATAACAGCTTTACGATATTAAACGAAGTTGTCTTTAATCAAGTGATAATTAGCTGTGAAACAGAGCAACTGACGCAAAAGACCTTATCTTTTGTGCAGCAATCAGGCGAATGTTGGTGTGGTGGCTCGACCTGGGATAAAAAAAGTGTGATACGTATTAGTCTATGTTCTTGGGCGACAACCGAGCAAGATATTAGGCGCTCAGTAGATGTATTTATAAAAGCCCGAAGCCAATCATTAAAAACATAACACCCCAGAGTTTATGTTAACTGCTTAATATAGCTGTATCTTGAGCAGAATTAATGTTTAATGACGAATAAGTTATTTATTACATCAACGTTACGTTACAGAGCGAGATAATCGAAACGAGCAAGACAAACACTATAAACTCGAAGACACACACCATGTTATGCCATGAGTGTGACTATCGAGTTACGTTACCTCTATTAACCCATAAGCAGTCGGCAGTGTGTCCGCGCTGTGGTTTACAGTTAACTGTTTATCATCATAATGCTTCGCAACGTATTATCGCGTTGGCGGTGACTTCACTTATATTTTTGATCGCATCTCTGCCGTTTAAGTTTCTGTCATTCAGCGCCAGTGGTCAGTATCAATCGATTGATATGCTTGGCAGTCTATGGATTTTAGTTGAAAAAAACTTTGCGCTGCTTGCATTAGTACAAGCTACTGCAGTGTTAATACTTCCCGCTTTTGTGTTAATTGGTTTATTATATTTGCTGGTACCCTTAAGCTTAAACTTACGCCCAACAAAAGCCAAGTGGGTGATAAAAGCGTTATTTATGATACTTCCTTGGACCATGGCTGAAATATTTTTGATTGGTGTATTGGTGAGCTTAATTAAAATTATCTCAATGGCAGACGTTGGATTGGGTTTATCATTCTACGCTTATTTACTTTTCACCGTATCCATGACTGTCACGTTATTATATGTCGACAAACATCAACTCAATCTGTTACTCGATAGTGAAGTAATAGAAGAGCATAGGCCTATTAACCCTGTTCATAGCATTCAAACAACGTGGGCTTTATTATCCACCTCAGTATTGTTGTATATTCCGGCAAATGTTTTACCGATAATGCATACCAATGTTTTAGGCAGCGAGCAACCCAGCACCATTTTTGGTGGTGTTATATTACTTTGGAAAATGGGCTCATACCCAATAGCCATTATTATTTTTACTGCTAGTCTATTTGTTCCTGTAGCGAAAATCGTTATCTTGTGTTGGTTAAATTATTCGGTTCAAGCCAAACATCAACATGCGAGTAGTGAAAGGATATTTTGGTATCGTATTACTGAGTTTGTGGGCCGCTGGTCAATGATTGATGTGTTTGTGGTGGCGGTTCTAGTCAGTTTAATCCAATTAGGCAACATTATGAATATACTACCAGGCCATGCAGCACTGGCATTTTGTGGCATGGTGATTTGCACTATGCTTGCAGCTATGTCTTTTGACTCGAGGCTCATATGGTATAAACCAGAGAAACTAAAAGGTGGAGAAGAACCAGTATGAGCCAAGATCCCCAACAACCGACTCTGCCTGAAGAAGCCTTAGTAAAACCTGTCAGAACAGTATCAAAAATTTGGTTAGTGCCTATTGTTGCCCTACTTATTGGTGTATGGATGGTGTATTACCAATGGAGTAATCAAGGCCCGCTTATCACGATTGAATTTAAAACAGCAACTGGACTAGAAGCAGGAAAAACAAAGATAAAAACACGAGATGTGGATATAGGCTTGGTTAATAAAATAGAGCTGACTGATGATTTAAGTGGTGTCTTGGTGACGGTTAGAATGGATAAAGATGTTGCTCCAATTTTGCATTCTGACAATCAGTTTTGGATCGTTTCTCCTAGTGTGTCACTTAGCGGCGTGTCAGGTTTAGGTACCATCTTATCTGGTCCTTTTATTAATATGGCGCCGGGCATTGAAAAACAAAAAAGTGAAACATTTATTGCCCTTGAAGCGCCGCCTGTTACTCCAAAGGGCACGCCTGGATTACATGTCACGTTGAACAGTGAAAGTGAGTTTGCCTACAAAAAAGGTGATCCTGTTGTTTATAAAGGCATTAAGGTAGGTGAATTTGAAGATATCTTTTTTAATTTTGAAGAAAGGGTTGTTTACTACAACACCTTTATCGAAGCACCCTATCACACCTTAATTACTACCAACACCAAGTTTTGGGACATCAGTGGTGTACAAATTGAATTGGGTACCAGCGGTATAAAAGTCAGTACCGGTAGTTTAGAAACCCTACTAACCAATGGTGTCACATTCGGTATTCCTGAAGGCATGCCGAAAGGTGAAAAAATAAGCGAACGCAGCTTTTTTGATATTCATCCTACTCATGGTTCGGCATCCGAAGAGCGTTTTAAGTTAAGTGCTGAGTATGTGATTTTGGTTAAAGATACCGTAAGAGGATTACATGTTGGTGCGCCAGTTGAGTACCGAGGACTAGTAATTGGAAAGGTGTTATCAATCAATTCATTAGATAACAATCAAGATGGCTTGCTGGAGCAAGGTTATGACATACCGGTGGTCATTAGTATTCAGCCGGGACGTGTGCAACAACCAGACAACGCTATAGGTTTAACATTTATTCGCAAACAAACCAGTCTTTGGATTGAACAGGGTCTAAGGGCGACGTTACAAACAGGCAACCTATTGACTGGTGCCTTGTTTGTGGATTTACAACATTACCCAGATGCCCCCCTT
>JBNMPD010000228.1:0-4744 GCA_051276225.1 Flavobacteriales bacterium | reverse complement strand
GAACCCACCAATATAGTGGTGCAGTGTCAGAACGACCGTTCACAACATAAAAATAAAGCACAGGCCATGAAACAGTTAAAAGCCAAGCTTTATGAACATGAAATGCATAAACAAAATCAAGAAAAGCAGACAATGGAAGATGGCAAGTCTGACATAGGGTGGGGAAGTCAAATACGATCGTATGTATTAGATGACTCACGTATTAAAGATTTACGCACCGGGGTAGAAACCCGTAATACACAAGCCGTGTTAGACGGCGATTTAGACAAATTTATTCAAGCCAGTTTAAAATCTGGTCTTTGATACCTAACACCGTAAAAAGATATCAGGAAAGTTGATGACCGAACAAACACAAGATGAAAATAAGCTAATTGCAGAGCGCCGCGCTAAACTTACTCATATAAGAGAAAACTGTAAATCCAATGGTTTCCCCAATGATTTTCGTCGTGAATTCTACAGTGATGAATTACAAAAAGCGTTTGGTGAGCACGAAAAACCAGCTTTAGAGGAATTGGGTAAAGTAGTGAGTATTGCGGGGCGTATTTTAGCTAAACGTGGGCCATTCTTGTTGTTGCAAGATATGACAGGGCGGATTCAGTCTTATGCATCAAAAGACACACAAAAAGATATTAAAGAACGTTTTGGCAGCTTGGATATCGGCGATATTATTGGTGTAAAAGGTGTGTTGTTTAAATCAGGTAAAGGCGATTTATATGTCAATATGGCTGAATATCAACTGTTGACTAAATCATTGCGTCCGTTACCCGAGAAATTCCATGGTTTGGCCGATCAAGAAACCAAATATCGTCAGCGATATGTGGACTTGATCACCAATCAGCAAACGCGTGATACCTTTATTATTCGCAGTAAAGTAGTCAGTGGTATCCGTAACTTTTTAATTGAACGTGACTTTATGGAAGTGGAAACTCCCATGTTGCAAGTAATACCAGGTGGTGCGACAGCAAAACCTTTCACCACTCATCACAACGCACTTGATATCGACATGTATCTACGTGTTGCCCCTGAACTTTATCTTAAACGTTTAGTGGTAGGTGGTTTTGAGCGTGTGTTCGAAATTAACCGTAACTTCAGAAATGAAGGTTTGTCCACACGACACAACCCTGAATTTACCATGCTAGAATTTTATCAGTCTTATGCTGATTACCATGATTTGATGAACTTAACTGAAGAAATGTTACGAAAAGTGGCACAGGATGTGTTGGGTACAAGCATCATTAAAAACACCACTAAAGACGCTGAAGGCAATGTTGTCAGTGAAGTAAATTACGACTTTGGTCAGCCATTTACTCGTTTAACCATGAACGCAGCGGTAATAAAATACTGGCCTGAAGCTAATATTGACGCTATTAACGACCCTGAAAATCATTTGGCTGAGCTCAAAGCAATGGCAAAACAGCTTCACATAAAAGAACCTGAAGTTGACGGTATTTGGGGTGCAGGTAAATACTTGTGTGAAATTTTCGAAGCAACGGCCGAAGAAAAACTCGATCAACCTACCTTTATTACTGCTTACCCTTGGGAAGTATCACCCCTAGCGCGAAGAAACGATAACGACAGTTTTATTACTGATCGTTTTGAGTTTTTTGTGGGTGGTCGTGAGTTAGCCAATGGTTTCTCTGAGTTAAATGATTCCGAGGACCAAGCGGCTCGTTTCCGTAAACAAGTCGAAGAAAAAGACGCAGGCGACGATGAAGCCATGCATTTTGACGAAGATTACATTCGTGCCTTAGAGTATGGCTTACCACCAACTGCGGGAGAGGGCATAGGTATCGATCGGTTGGTCATGTTATTTACTGATAGCCCAACGATTAAAGATGTGATCTTGTTTCCACATATGAAGCCAGAAGTACCTGCAGAATAAATACTGTATTTTGTCGTTAAAAAAGGACACCGAGGTGTCCTTTTTAGATCTAAATAAATAAAAATATAGATGATTTCTAATACTTCCCCTTTTCCTAAAGACAAAAAAACACTGTATTGTTTTAAGAGGTCTGTATTCAACCTCGAAGTGCAAAACCACTATTATTGTTTATGAAAGTTGAGAAATCCAACCGAGATAATAAAGGTCTTAAGGAAAATTGTGCAAAATACAACAAAGGTTGAAGAGACGATAAATATTTACTGTTTATTTACGTGCCTTCGTTATAACAAGTAAGCAGATAAAAGAAAAGACTGGGCCTTAGCAAATACGTCACTGTGACTATGCTAGTTGCCTAATTTGCTCAAGCAAACGTTGATTATGCGGAACCTTTATATTTAACTCAGCAGCTTTAGAGGTGACGTAACCACTAATAAACTCTATTTCAGTTCGACGCTCGAACTTAAGGTCTTGATGCATTGAAGAGTAGTTATTAGCAGTGGCCGATATCACCTGTTGGACATTTTTAATTAGTGTAAGGCTATCAACTGTGTAACCAAGCGCTTGCATCACGTTTGCGATTTCACAGCAAATATCAGTGATATTAGTGTTATATTTTATCTCTGCAAGCTCGCCATTTTTTAAATTGTGAATGGCCGTAAGGGGATTAATCACTGCATTAATAGCTAATTTTTTCCACAAAGCAAGACTGATATCTTGATGCCAATTACTCGGTGGTAGTAGCGCCGAAAGTAATGGCTCTATTGATTGTTTTGAGGTTTTATCAACATTGCCTATCCATCCCAGGTGGGTTTGACCCAAACCTGTTTCTAGTAGTGTATTTGCATCAGGTTTAAGCGCGCCATAACTGGTGGTGGCTGCGATTAATGGATTGTTAGGTAGCATTTGTTTTACCTGCTCTATGGTACCCATGCCGTTGTGTACTAGCACTATTATATGGTGTGGTTGAATAAAAGGTTTTAATTGTTTTAGCACCGACATGACTTGGTATGCTTTGACCGGTAATATCAGTAAATCAAATGGGTTAGGCTTAGTTATAACAGAGCTATTTGATTTAAAACTATGTGACACGCCAGCTATATCCGTTACCTTAAATAGTGGCTGCTGTTGTGCTTTTATTAAGTGCTGGTAATCATAGCCAAGCTGGTGGCATTTAAAACCGATTAGCCCACCTATAGCACCTTTACCAACAATGGCAAGTTGAGGAAAATTGAGTCTCGTATTATCCAGCATGTTTTTGTTGGGTCACCTTGATATTTGGCCATTTGAGTGTCCAAGGTGTTGCTATATGAGTGATTTGTAATTGGGTTTTATCACATACAAATACATCTCCTTTATCTGGAGGACATATGATACTAATAAGTTTTTTTTGGTAGATAAAACGAATGCAATAAGCATGAAGATAGGTGCGATCAGCGTTTAGCCCTTTGTATAATTCATCCCCTAAAATAGGGCTGCCTATACTTTTTAATGCTACACGTATTTGATGTGTCTTACCAGTGAGAGGTTTTACCAGAAATAATCTAAGCCCTTGTGAAATAGAGAAACTAAAAAATTGGCTGATGGCCACAGCAGTATCACTGCTATCTAACATCCACTTACCATCTCGAACTTTTTTCATACCCCCTTTGACAGCTCCTTGTTTTTTCTTAGGTTTTTTTGCTGAAATGGCCAGGTAGTACTTTTCGATTTGTTTTTGCTCAAACAACTGACCAAATATAGCTGCAGCCCGAGAGCTTTTAGCTAAAATTAAAATACCAGAGGTGATCTTGTCTAATCTGTGAACTAACCACAATTGCTCAATCTTAAGCTGTTGGCAAAGTATTGGTAAAATACCTGATTGATGAGACTCATTTTGCACAGAAATATTACTAGGTTTGTTGATCACCATAAAGTCAGAATGATCAAACAAAATAACTATTGGAGGTAATAAAATATTAAATTACTCCAAAAGCTCAATAGCGACCAGGTAATCTAAATTATGAATAGCCCGTTTCAATTCATCAAGTTTTTCAGACGATAGATTTAATGATTGTGTGTAAGTTTGTAATTTACTTTCAGAAATAAACTCATTGCGCATTAAAGCAGCTATTAGCTGTGTTTTTTCAATTTGTTGAGGGACTGCGTCAGATATTTCTTCAGTACCGTTTTTAGCTGAGTAATGTTGCACTAAAGTTAATGTTTGTTTAAAAACCTGTGAAAATTCTTCTAAGGTGTATTCGTTTGTTTGGTTATTCAAACTCACTTCAAGCTGCTTACACGCGTTGTGTAAGGCCTGCATGCCTAGATTCCCACTGACGCCTTTTACGGTATGAACTTGTAGCATTGCTGCTCGGAAATCTTGCTGTAGTTGTTCTGCAATCAAAATATCAAACTGCTGATATTGTTGGATAAATTTCCCTAAAATTTTTACCAATGATGATTGATTACCGCTAAACTGATTCATAGCAAATTTGGCATCAAAAATACTTAAAATAGGACCTGACAAAATTGCGTTCCTTAGAGATAGTTGTGTATTTGAAAAGTGTTAGTCAAAATTAGTAAGCTTATTTTAGCAAACAATTTGAAGTATTTGTTACTCGATGTGAATTACCCATCGACCCTGGTTACTTTATTTATAAACTGCAGGTAGACTACATCGATTAATTTGGTTTTTTATTTTTAGTTGGATAGTATTTTGCAAACAATTCAGACATCTTTTGCAGAGCGTTTACATGTATTACAAGACCAAGCAGTTACTCAAACCTTAACTGGAATACGTCATGGTGTAGAGCGTGAAACTTTGCGCATTAATCCGGACGGTGGTTTGGCGCAGAGCCCTCACCAACCACTTCTGGGTTCTGC